>JAUYQP010000045.1 GCA_030697205.1 Mycobacteriales bacterium | reverse complement strand
GGGGCGACGCCCGTCAGCCGAAGAAGACCTCGGCCTCGGCGTAGCGCTCGAGCGGGACCAGCTTGAGCTCTTGGGTCGCCTCCTCGAGCGGCACGCGCACGATGTCGGTGCCGTGCAGCGCGACCATGACGCCGCTGTCGCCCTCGTGGACGGCGTCGATGGCGTGCAGCCCGAAGCGGGTCGCGAGGATCCGGTCGTACGCCGTCGGGGTGCCGCCGCGCTGGACGTGACCGAGCACGGTCTGCCTCGACTCGTAGCCGGTGCGGGCCTCGATCTCGCGCTCGAGCACCTGGCCGATGCCACCGAGCCGGACGTGGCCGAAGGCGTCGAGCTCACCGGTCTGCAGCTCCATCGTGCCCTCGGCCGGCTGCGCCCCCTCGGCGACGACGATGATCGGCGCGAAGTGCCGCTCGAAGCGGGCCTGGACGTACGCGCAGACCTTGTCGATGTCGAACGGCCGCTCCGGGATGAGGATGACGTTGGCCCCGCCGGCGAGGCCGGAGTGCAGCGCGATCCAGCCGGCGTGACGGCCCATGACCTCGACGATGAGCGCGCGGTGGTGGGACTCGGCGGTGGTGTGCAGCCGGTCGATGGCGTCGACGGCGATCTGCACGGCGGTGTCGAAGCCGAACGTGTAGTCGGTCGCGCCCAGGTCGTTGTCGATGGTCTTCGGGACCCCGACAACAGTCAGGCCGGCAGCGGCGAGCCGGGTCGCGACGCCCAGGGTGTCCTCGCCGCCGATGGCGATCAGCGCGTCGACCCCGAGCTCGCGCAGGTTCTTCTCGATCCGCTCGACGCCGCCGTCGACCTTGATCGGGTTGGTCCGCGAGCTGCCGAGGATCGTGCCGCCGCGGGGCAGGATGCCGCGCACCTGCGGGACCCCGAGCTCCATCGTCACGCCCTCGAGCGGGCCCCGCCAGCCGTCGCGGAAGCCGACGAAGGTGTGCCCGTAGACCTCGACGCCCTTGCGGACGACGGCGCGGATGACGGCGTTGAGGCCGGGGCAGTCGCCGCCGCCGGTGAGCACTCCGATGCGCATGGGCGGACCGTACTCGGTCAAGACCGCGGTCGGACGCGTCGAGAGGCAGGTGTGGCCCTTCGGCGTACGACGATGGCTGCTGCCCTGATCGCGCTGGCAGCGGCCGTCGCCCTCGTGCCCGCGCTCGGTGCGTCGGCCGAGACCCGGCCGGTGTCCGCGCGGGACCTCCCCCGGCTGCAGGCCGAGCTGACGGCCGTCACTGCCGAGGCGCAGCGGCTCGCCGACGAGCTGTCGGATGCCGCCGCGCGCGACGGGGGGCTGCGCATCGCCCTGCAGGACCTCGAGGAGCACAAGGACGCGGCGCGCGCCGACCTCGAGGCGCGGGTCCGTGAGGTCTACGTCCTGTCCCGGCCCGACCCGCTCGGGTCGCTGCGGCGCTCGCTGGCCGCGCCCGGGCTCGAGCGGATCGCGGCGGCCGGTGCCGAGGCGGCCGTGCAGGTGGAGCAGGACCTCGTCGACGCGGTCACCCAGGAGTCGGAGCAGGTGCGCGCGCTGCGGGCCCGTGCGGCTGCCTTCCGCGCCTCCCTGCGGGCCCGGTCCGTGGCGGTGCTCACCGCCCAGGAGCGTGCCCGGGTGCTGCTGGCGCAGGCCGAGCGGCTGGCCCGGGACGAGCAGGTCAAGGCGCAGCTGGCCGCGGCGCGGGCTGCCCTCGACGCCGTCAGCGCCACCGTCACCGTGGCGCTGACCCCCGCGCAGACCCGTCGCAGTCAGCGGGCCGCTGAGCGCGAGGCACCGGTCATCGCGCTCGTCGAGGCGGCCGGCTCCGGCTACCCGCAGGGCTACGCCCCGACCGGCGCGGTCCTCGAGGGCCTCGCGTCGTGGTACGGCCCCGGCTTCGTCGGCAGCCCGACGGCGAGTGGCAACCCCTACGACCCCGAGCGGCTCACCTGCGCCCACAAGCAGCTGCCGCTCGGCACCGTGATCAGGGTGTCGCGGGCCGGCCTGGCCGTGAGCTGCCTGGTCAACGACAGAGGGCCCTACGTCGGTCCGCGCATCCTCGACATGTCCCGCGCGGGCTCGCGCGCCCTGGGCTACGACGGCGTCGCGAGCGTCGTCATCGAGGTCCTCGCGCCCGTCTGAGGGCCGTCACCCGGGCGGGTGACAGGCAGCGGACGCGGGCGGTGGGACGGTCGCGGGTGGAGGCCGCGACGGCCCGCGCCGCGACCCGGAACCTCCCTGGAGGCAACGATGCCGACCACCCGCACCGCGAAGGACCTCAGCGTCACCACGACCGAGCACCCGAACGCGAAGGTGCTCCGAGACGGCTTCGCGGCCTTCGGGCGCGGCGACCTCGACACGATCCGCGCGACCATGACCGACGACGCCGTGTGGACCAACGCCGGCACCTCCGCGCTCGCCGGGACCTACCGCGGCTGGGACGCGATCTCGGGCATGTTCGGCGCGCTGTTCGAGCGGACCGGCGGGACGATCTCGATGCAGGTCGTGTCGGTGCTCGCCGACGACGCCCACGCGTGCGCGATCTACGACTCGACCTCGACGATCGCCGGTCAGACGCAGACCAACCGCTTCGTGCTGGTGCAGGAGATGACCCCGGACGGCAAGGCCCGCGCGACGCAGACCCTTGCCTACGACCAGGCCGCCGCGGACGCGCACCTCACGCGGTAGCTACAGCTCCAGGCCGAGCAGGTATGCCCGCTCGGCGAGCGCGTCGAACTTCACCTTCACGTGGCGGGCGTCGGCCAGCGCGTCGTGCAGCCCGCCCTCCTGCTTGGGCAGCAGCGGCCGTCCGAGGTGCTGCCACAGCTGGCGCACGTCGAGGGTGAGGCGCGGCACCGCCCGGGGCAGCGAGGGCATGTCGCCCCACAGCTGGCACAGCGCGACGTGGTCGTAGGCGCCGAACCACGCCCACAGCTCCACGTCGCGACCGAGGAAGGCCTCCAGCTCGTCGCGGATGAGCGAGCGGCTCTTCCAGGTCGAGGCGGGCGGCAGCTGGGGTACGACGTTGTCCGCCACCCAGGGGTGGACCTCGAGCGGGTCCCACTCGCTCGACACGGCGTAGTACTCGCGCCCGTCCTCGGCGACGACCGCGATCGACACCAGGGTGACGTCCGGCGCGGTGCGGCCGAACTCGGCGTCGTAGAAGAACCTCACCCGCCCACCGTAGGGGCGCCGATAGGTTGCCGCGCATGACCTTCTCGATCGTGGCCCGGTCCGCAGACGGCGCGCAGTGGGGTGTGGCGGTGGCCAGCAAGTTCCTCGCGGTGGGTGCGGCGGTGCCGGCGGCGGCCTTCGGCGCCGGCGCGGTGGCGACCCAGGCGGCCGCCAACCTGCGCTACCGCCCCGACGGCCTGGCGCTGCTCGCCGAGGGCCGCGGCGCCCAGGAGGTGCTCGAGGCGCTGACCGGCGCCGACGACGGCCGCGACGAGCGGCAGGCCGGCGTCGTCGACCGCGACGGCGGCGCCGCGACCTTCACCGGGCCGGGCTGCCACCCCTGGGCGGGCGGGCGCACCGGTGACGGGTGGGCCGTGCAGGGCAACATCCTCACCGGCCCTGAGGTCGTCGACGCCATGGCCGAGGCGTTCGAGGCGAGCAACGGCCCCCTGGCCCACCGGCTCGTCGCGGCCCTCACCGCGGGCGACGCCGCCGGCGGGGACCGGCGCGGCAAGCAGAGCGCCGCGCTCTACGTCGTCTCCGAGGGCGGCGGCTACGGCGGCGGCAGCGACGTCCTCGTCGATGTCCGTGTCGACGACCACCCCGAGCCGGTGGGCGAGCTCGCCCGCCTGCTCGACCTCTACGACCTCTACTTCGGCAAGCCCGGCTCGACGCTGCCGCTCGAGGGCGACCTCGCCGCGGAGGTGGCTGAGCGGCTCGCCCGGCTCGGCCACCCGAGCTTGGACTCCTGGGCGGGCGTCGAGAACTACGAGGAGCGGATGGTCGACGGCGCCATCGACCCGGTGGTCCTGGGCAAGCTGCGGGAGGCCACCCCGTGAGCGTGCTCGCGATCGACGTCGGCACCACCGGCGTCACCGCGCTGGTCGTGGCCGAGGACGGCGCTGTCGTCAGCCGCGGCTACCAGGAGTTCCCGCAGCACTTCCCGCAGCCCGGCTGGGTCGAGCACGAGCCCGAGGAGATCTGGGTCTCGACGCTGCGCGCCTGCCGGGAGGCCCTGCTCGGGCAGGAGGTCCGCGCCGTCGGCATCACCAACCAGCGCGAGACCGCGGTCGTCTGGGACCGGCAGCGGCTGTCGGCCCCGCGCCGCGCGATCGTCTGGCAGGACCGCCGCACCACCCACCTGTGCGAGCACCTGCGCGAGGCCGGACACGAGCCACGGGTCGCCGAGCTGACCGGGTTGCGCCTGGACCCCTACTTCACCGCGACCAAGCTGGCCTGGCTCTCGCGCCACGACCGCGCCACCTGGGAGGGCGTCACCTCCGGCGCCCTGGCCGTCGGCACCGTCGACTCCTACGTCGTCGCCCGCCTCACCGGCGGCAGCCGCCACGTCACCGACGCGAGCAACGCCAGCCGCACCCTGCTCTACGACCTGCGCGCCGGCCAGTGGTCCGAGGAGCTGTGCGGGCTGTTCGGCGTACCCCTGTCCGCCCTTCCCGAGGTCGTGCCCTCGTGGGGCGAGCTCGCGCGCACCGACCCCGAGAGCTTCCTCGGCCTCGACGTGCCGATCTCCGGCATCGCCGGCGACCAGCAGGCCGCGCTGTTCGGCCAGGGCTGCTACGACGCGGGCAGCAGCAAGTGCACCTACGGCACCGGGTCTTTCGTGCTGGTCAACACGGGCACGTCACCGGTGCTCTCGGAGCGGCTGCTGACGACGGTGGCGTGGCGCGACCCGGACGGCACGACCACCTTCGCTCTCGAGGGCGCGGTCTTCGTCACCGGCGCGGCCGTGCAGTGGCTGCGTGACGGCCTGCAGCTCATCGGCTCGGCGAGCGAGGTCGAGGCGCTGGCCCGCTCGGTCGACGACAGCGGCGGGGTCGTCTTCGTGCCCGCGCTGACCGGCCTCGGCGCCCCCCACTGGGACCCGGACGCGAGGGGCACGGTGCTGGGCATCACCAGGGGTACGACGAGAGCGCACCTCGCGCGGGCCACCCTGGATGCGATCGCCTTCGAGGTCCGCGACGTCGTGGACGCGATGACCGACGAGGCCGGGCTCTCGCTGCCCGACCTGCGCGTCGACGGCGGCGCGTCCGCGAACGACCTGCTCTGCCAGCTGCAGGCCGACCAGCTCGGTGTGGCGGTGCAGCGGCCCGAGGTGCTCGAGACGACGGCCCTCGGGGCGGCGTTCCTGGCCGGGCTCGGGGCGGGCGTGTGGTCGAGCCGCGACGAGCTCGCGGCGACCTGGCGCCTCGACCGGCGCTTCGAGCCCGTCCCGGGCGCGCGCGACGACGGCGGCCACGCGCGCTGGCTGCGGGCCGTCGAGCGCTCCCGGGGCTGGTCAGAACACCCTTCGGGCTGACACGATCTGCCCCATCGGTGCCTTGTGCCCGTCGTGCTCCTCGCCGACCCCGTCGGGGACGCGATTCTGCGGGCAGTGCGGGGCGTCCCTGCCTGCCCGCTGTCCCGGCTGCGACGAGGCCGTCGACCCGACCGCCGCCTTCTGCAGCGCGTGCGGTGAGGGATTGCGACCCCCTGCTACGGGCGATCAGGGACCGGGGCCGTTCGGGGAGGAGCGACGTACCGTCACGGTCCTCGTCGCCGACCTCGTCGGCTTCACCGCCGCCGCGCACGCGCTCGACCCCGAGGACCTGCAGCGCACGCAGCGGGCCTTCTTCGAGACCGTGCGTGACACCGTCGTGGCCTTCGGGGGCACGGTCGAGAAGTACGTCGGGGACGCGGTCGTGTCGGTGTTCGGCGCGCCGGTCGCGCACGAGAACGACCCCTACCGTGCCGTCCGCGCCGGCCTCGAGGTCCAGCGCTCGCTGACCGGGCTTTCCCTGTCCGACGGCCGCGCGGTGACGGCGCGGGTGGGCGTGGCGACCGGTGAGGCGCTGGTGCGCCTCGACGACACCCACGGCGAGGCGCTCGTCACCGGTGAGGTCGCCGGCCTCGCCGACGCGCTGCAGTCCGCCTCCCCCGAGGGTGGCGTGCTCGTGGGTCCCCTGGCGCACCGCGCGACGGCCTCGTCCGTCGACTACGGCGAGCAGCGCGCCGTGGCGGTGCCCGGCCGCTCCGCGCCCCTGGAGGCCTGGGTCGCGACGCGCATCCGGGCCCGCACCGACGACGTCGTCGACACGCTGCCCCTCGTCGGTCGCGAGCCCGAGGTCGCCCTGCTCACCGGCGCACTGCAACGGGCTGTGCAGGAGAACCGCTGCCAACTCGTCACGCTGGTGGCCGACCCCGGCATCGGCAAGAGCCGGCTGGTCCGGGCCCTCAAGGAGTTCCTCGACTCCCCCGCTCTGCCGGCGCTGGTCCGCTGGAGGTCCGGGCACTGCCTCCCCTACGGCGAGGGCGTGGCGTTCTGGGCACTCGGCCAGGTGGTGAAGGCGCAGGCCGGCATCCTCGAGACCGACTCCGCGACGGTGGCCGGGCTGCGGCTCGAGACCTCGGTGCACTCCTTGCTCGGGCGCAGCCTCGACCCCGTTGGTGTCGCCGGCGTCACCGCCAGCCTCGCGACGCTCCTGGGGCTGCCGACCGGGTCGCCCGACTCCGCCGAGGCCCACAGCGCCTGGCGGCGCTACCTCGTTGCGCTCGCCGAGGACGCGCCGACGGTGCTCGTGCTGGAGGACCTGCACTGGGCCGACGAGGCGCTGCTCGACTTCGTGCAGCAGCTCGCCGAGGCGGCCTCGTCGGTACCCCTGCTCATCGTCACGACCGCGCGACCGGAGCTGCTGCGACGCCGTTCCGACTGGTCAGGTGGTCTGCGCGACGCCCTCACCCTCACCCTCGCCCCCCTCAACGAGCGCGACACCGCCCTCGTCCTCACCCGGCTGCTGGGCCAGACCGTCCTGCCGGCCGCGCTGCAGGAGCGCCTCATCGACCTGTCGGGTGGCAATCCGTTGTACGCCGAGGAGTACGTCCGGATGCTGGTCGACTCCGGGGTCGTCGTGCGCGACCAGCTGCAGCCGGCCGCGACAACCGGCATGGACGCCTCGACCCTCGACGCGCTCCCGCTGCCCGACTCGGTGCAGGGCGTCGTCGACAGCCGGCTGGACCTGCTCACCCCGGCCGAGCGGCTCGTCGTCTCGGCCGCCGCGGTCGTCGGCGAGGTGTTCTGGGAGGGCGCCGTCGCGGCCGTCGCCGACACCGACCTCGACCTGGTGCGCACCTGCCTGCACTCGCTCGAGCAGCGCGAGGTGGTGCGGCGGGCTCCGACCACCGCCGTCGAGGGCGAGGCGGAGTACGCCTTCCGGCACGTGCTGGTCCGAGACGCCGCCTACCACCGCATCTCGCGCGTCGTGCGGCTGTCGCACCACGAGCGCTGCGCTGGGTGGCTGGACCGCCTCGCCGCCCACCGGGGCGACGACGTCGCCGAGCTGCAGGCCCACCACCGGACCTCGGTCTTCGAGCTCGCCGCGACGCTGGGGCTCGACACCGAGCCGCACGCGCAGCAGGCCCGGAGCGCCCTGACGACGGCCGCCGAGCGCGCTCTGCGGCTGCAGTCCATCGGCACCGCCCACGCCCTCGCGCAGCGCGCCGT
Organism: Mycobacteriales bacterium; assembly: GCA_030697205.1. Classification (NCBI taxonomy): domain Bacteria; kingdom Bacillati; phylum Actinomycetota; class Actinomycetes; order Mycobacteriales; species Mycobacteriales bacterium. Next base: position 85,543 of record JAUYQP010000045.1, on the reverse strand, counting down.
CATGCTCTGGCACGGCGAGCGGGAGTCCCTCGGGCACTGGCAGGCGGTGCTGTTCGCGGAGGAGGTCTTCTTCCTGCACGCCCAGCACGAGTTCCACGACAGCGGCGGCCCGGCCCGCATCGCTGCCGCCGGAGAGGCCCTGCTCGAGCTGGGCCACCTCGCCGAGGCCGCCCGGGCCGAGACGCTGCTCGGCCGCATCGAGTGGTTCCGCGCCGAGGAGGCGCAGGCGCGCCTGCACGTCTCCCGCGCCCTCGACCTGCTGACCGACCAGCCCGACAGCGAGCAGAAGGCCAGCGCGCTCGTCGAGCTGGCCCGCATCGACATGCTCGCGCACCGCCTCGACAGCGCCGCCGAGCTCGCCGAGCGGGCGCGCACGATGGGCCGGGAGCTGGGGCTGCAGGAGATCGAGGCCAACGCCCTGATCACCCTCGGCTGCGCGCGTTACCTCACCGGCGACGAGCAGGGCATGACAGACCAGGCAGAGGCCCTGCAGTTCTGCCGCGACCACCGCCTGCGCGCCACGGCACGGGCCATGAACAACCTGGCCGCGACCCTCCAGGAGGAGGGGCAGCTGCGCCGCAGCTACGGGCTGCTCGCCGAGCTGCGCACCCACGGCAAGGGATTCGGGCTGTCGCTGACCTCGACCACCAGCCTCGCCGACCAGGCGCTGCAGGCCTACTACGACGGGGACTGGGACGCCGCCCTCGACCTCGCCCACGAGCTGCTCGACGACAGCGGTGACGCGGCGCACTGGGAGGTCCACCTCGTCGTGCTGCGAGCCTGGCTGCTCATGCTCCGCGGTGACGACGCGCCCGACGACCTCGACCGTGCGCTGCGGGCCGTCCGCCACGGCGGCTTCCCCCAGCTGGTCCGCCCGGTGCTGGCCCTCGTGGCCGCCTGCCGACTGCTCGACCACCGCCACGAGGAGGCCGTGGAGCTCCTCGACGAGCTCGTCGACGACTGGGACCGCCACGGCATCGGCGGCGGTGCCCGCGAGTGGCTGCCCGCGACGACCTTCTCCGTCATCGCGCTCGCCCGCGAGGACGGCGGCCGTCGGCTGCAGCGGGTCGCGGAGCGGCTCGAAGCCGTTCGGCGACCGACCCTGTGGGTGAAGGCCTCGCTCGCGTCGTGCCGGTCGGCGCGGCTCGCGCTCGAGGGACGGCCGGCCGAGGCACTGGAGCAGGCGTTGCTCACGGTGGCGCTGCACGAGCGGATCGCTGACGCGAGCGGCCGGGCGCTGGCCGCCGCCGCGACGGTCAAGACCGCGTGGGCCGCCGGCGACGAGCCAGCCGCCCGGCGACTGGAGCAGGAGACCCTTGCCTTCGTCAGCCGCTCCGGGGCCAAGCGGCTGCTGCACTGGATCGAGCGCCCCCTTCCGGTCTGACCGGCGCCCGGTCCGTGCGTCCTCTCAGTCGGTGAGGCCCTGCTCCACGGCGTAGCGCACCAGCTGCGCGCGGTTGTGCAGCTGCAGCTTGGTCAGCGTGGACTGCACGTGGTTCTCGACCGTGCGGTGCGAGAGCCCCAGCCGCTCGCCTGCCTGCTTCGCGGTGAGGCCCTTCGCGACCAGCCGCAGCACCTCGGTCTCGCGCGGCGTCAACCGGGGCGCACCGTCGTCCTCGGCGGTCCGGCGGTACTCACCGAGGACCAGCCCGGCGAGGCCCGCCGTGAAAACCGCCTCGCCCGCAGCGGTCCGGCGTACGGCGTCGAGGAGCTCGTCGGTGGAGGCGGACTTCACGAGGTAGCCGATCGCACCCGCCTTCACCGCCTCGAGCACGTCGGCCTGCTCACCGCTCGCGGACAGCACGAGCACGCGCACGCCTGTCGGGACCACCGCCGCGCTGACCTGGACCCCTGACATCCCGGGCATCTGCAGGTCGCAGACGAGCACGTCGGGCCGGGTGGCGGCGCAGACCCGCACGGCCTTCTCGCCGTCACCGGCCACACCGACGACCTCGAGACCCGCGGCCGCGAGGTCGCGCTCGACCGCGTCGCGCCAGATCGGGTGGTCGTCGGCCACGACCACGCGCAGCGGGGCCCCCGCCACGGGGTCAGCGTCGGACACGCAGCTCCACCTCCGTCCCCTGACCGGGCTCGCTCACGACCGTGACGCTGCCGCCGAGGTCCTCCACCCGTCCGCGCACCGAGCGTGACACCCCGAGCCGGCCTGCGGCGGCAGCCTCGGCGAGCCGACCCGTGGCGATCCCGGGGCCGTCGTCCCGAACGGTCACGGTGACCTCGCCGGCCTCGTCCTCGACGAGCAGCCACGCCCGCCCGCCGCCGTGGCGGTGGGCGTTGTCGACCGCGGCGGCGACGGCCGCGGCCAGCTCGGTCGCGACCCGGGCCGGCAGTGCCACCCCGCCCGCGGGGGCGGCCAGCTCCACGTCGGCGCCGTGCGGGAGCAGCGGCAGCAGGTCGAGGTCACCGGCGGGGAGCGCCTCGGCGGGGCCGGCGACCAGGCGCCGCAGGGAGGCCTCCTGGTCAGCGGCCAGTCGCGCGAGGGTCGGGTCGTCGCAGGTGCGCGACACCAGCGCCAGGGCCTGCAGGACGCCGTCGTGGACCTGTCGCGACAGCCGCTCGCGCTCGGTGGCCGCCGCCGACAGCCGCACCGCCTCGGCGAGGGCGTGCTCGGCGCGCCGGCCGAGCTGCACGACGTAGCCGACGACCGAGCCCGCCAGCAGCAGCAGCACCACGCTGTTGGCGGTGGCCTGGGGCAGGGCGCCCCGCTCCACGACGGCGCCGGCGCCGACGACGGCCGCGGCCACGAGCCCGCCGAGCGGCCCGGCCCACACCGCCCACGCGAGCACCGGCGCTGCCGCCCACGAAACCGTGATCGTGGGATCGCCGGCATCGATGCGCGCCGCCGACAGCACCAGGAGCGACGACAGCTGGGCGGCGACGGTCAGCGCCAGGTCGAGCACCAGCAGCGGCCAGCGCCGACGGCGCGCGTCGGAGCACAACCAGGTCACGAGGACGGTCCAGGCAGCCATCCCGGCGAGCACCGCGACCCCGAGCCGCGGCCGGGCCAGCACGTCGTAGGACGCGGCCAGCGAGCCCACGGCGTAGAGCCAGGCAGCGGCGCGGTAGACCGCGACGGCGCGCCACAGCGCGGTGTCGAGCCGCGCGGCGGTCACCGCGGTGTCAGGAGGCCCGGCGCTGGCGGGGGGCGTCGGAGACGAGGGACTCGTGGGCGGCCTTGCGGGCGTCCTCGATCTCGGCCTTCGCCTTCGTGGCGTAGGTGTCGACGTACTCCTGGCCCGACAGCATCATGAGCTCGTACATGATCTCGTCGGTGATGGAGCGCAGCACGAAGCGGTCGCCCTCCATGCCGGCGTAGCGGCTGAAGTCGAGCGGCTTGCCGACCCGGACCCCGACCTTCTTGATCTTGGGCATCATCCGGCCGGCGGGCTGCACGTCGAACATCCCGATGAGCGCCACGGGCACGACCGGGACCCCAGCCTCCAGCGCCATCCGGGCCACGCCGGTCTTGCCGCGGTAAAGCCGACCGTCGGGGCTGCGGGTGCCCTCGGGGTAGAGGCCGAGCAGGTTGCCGTCCGCGAGGACCTTCAGGCCGGTGTTGAGGGCGGCCTCGCTGGCCGCACCCCCGGAGCGGTCGATGGGGATCATGCCCACGCCCGCGAAGAACGACTTCTGCAGCCTGCCCTTGATGCCGGTGCCGGTGAAGTAGTCGCTCTTGGCGAGGAAGGTGACCTTGCGCGGCACGACCAGCGGGATGAGGAAGTTGTCCAGGAACGACGTGTGGTTGCCCGCGAGGATCGCGGCGCCCTCGGTCGGGAAGTGCTCGGGGTTCTCCACCCAGGGCCGGAACATCAGCCGCAGGATGGGCGCCAAGATCGCCTTGACGATCCAGTAGCCCACGCTCGACACCTCCCTGACGCCCCCCGGAGACTCCGACCCTAGTCGTCCGCGGCCCCGCCGGGCAACGGACCACCCGCGCGGCCGCCGCGCCACCCCCCGGTCGCGTGCGACCATGAGGGACCCGTCCACGAAGGAGCAGTAGTGCCCGTCCTGCCAGGCGCCGAGCCGATCGACCTGCGTGCAGAAGGCCCCGTGGGGGTCCTCATCAGCCACGGCTTCACCGGCTGCCCGCAGTCCGTCCGCGGCTGGGCCGAGCACCTGCACACCGAGGGCGGCCTGTCCGTGCGGGTCCCGCTCCTGCCGGGCCACGGCACCCGCTGGCAGGACATGAACGCCACCGGCTGGTCCGACTGGTACGCGACGATCGAGGCCGCCTACGACGAGCTCCGTGAGCGCTGCGCGACCGTCTTCGTCATGGGCCTGTCGATGGGCGGCACGCTCGCCCTGCGCGTCGCCGAGCAGCGGTCCGACGTCGCCGGCGTGGTGACCGTCAACGCCTCCCTCGCCACCGACCGCAAGGACGCCAAGCTGCTCCCCGTCGCCAAGCTCCTCGTCGGCGCCTTCCCCGGCATCGGCAGCGACATCAAGAAGCCCGGCCCGGTGGAGCTTGCCTACCCCAAGCTGCCCCTCAAGGCCGCCCACTCCTTCCAGCAGGCCTGGCCCGTCGTGCGCGGCGACCTGCAGCGCATCAGCTGCCCGGTGCTCGCCTTCCGCAGCGCCGTCGACCACGTCGTTCCTGCCGTCAGCGGCCGGCTGCTGCTCGAGGGCCTCGCCGGCAAGGACGTCGAGGAGCGCGTGCTCGAGGACAGCTACCACGTCGCGACGCTCGACAACGACGCGCCGCGGATCTTCGCGGAGAGCCTGGAGTTCGTCACCGCGCACGCCCCCGCCGGTCGGCCGTGACCGGCCCGGACTCCCCTGTCGGTCGGCGCGCCAACGGCCTCGCCGCCGCGGAGTTCGGCGCGCTCGTCGACCTCGACCCGCGGCTGTCCGAGGCGCTTCTCGACCGCCTGCGCTCCGCGGGGGTCGCGGCCTACGTCGAGCCCGCCGGCAACGCCCAGCCGCTCGTGCGCTCGGTCGTCCTGCCGTCCCGGCCGCTGGACCGGCTGTGGGTCGACCCCGGCCGTGCCGACCTGGCTCGGGACGTCGTCGCCTCGGAGGTGCGCGACCTCACCGCGCTGCTGGCCGAGGACGAGCCTGGTGCCACCGCGCACGGCCTGGTGCAGGCGGTGCCCCGGCACGCCGCTCACCGGGTGCTGCAGCCCCCGGAGCTCCCCGACGCACCCGCGGCCGCGGCGTCACCTGCACCGTCACCCGCACCCCCGCCCACCCAGTCGCCCGCTGTCGCGACCACCGACGCGGCCCCGGGCGACTCCGGCGCGGTCTCACCCGAGGGCACCCGCAGCACCGACCCCGACGAGCTCTTCACGCAGATCGTCGCGGGCTTCGAGCGCACCGACGACTCCCCCGTGCCGCCGTGGCCGGTCTCGGAGGACCTCACCGCCGGACCGAGCCGCTCCCCCGAGCGGTCCAGCCGCAGCGACGACGGTGACCGCGTCCCGCGGCTGCGCCGCCGCTCCGACCACGGCGACCGCACCGATCGCACCGATCGCACGGACGGGTCCGACAGCGACCTCCCGGCGTGGCTCGAGCCCGACGCGATCGAGGAGGACGAGGCTGACCAGGCCCGCGCCGAGAGCCACTTCGTCCCACCGCCACCGCCCGCCCTGCCGCGGGTGCGGCCGCGCACGGCACTGTCGGCGGCAGCCGTCGTACTCGGTCTGCTCCTGGCCTTCGCCCCTGCACTGCTGCGGCAGGCCGAGACCTTCGGCACGCTGATGGCCGGGCTCGGCCTCATGCTGGGGGGCGGTTTCGGGCTCGTCAGCGCGGTGCGCGATGCTCCACCGACGGACAGCGGGCCCGACGACGGAGCGGTCGTCTAGCCCCCAGACGGACCCCCATACGGATGGAGCACCGGTGACGGTCAGCGAGACCCTGGAGGCCCGCGGGCACCTTATGGACACGGGGGTGCTCGCCTCGGTCCTCGACGACGTGCTCGCCTACGGCGGTGACTACCGCATCGAGCGCCTCGACGTCGGCAAGAAGCACGAGGACGAGTCCTACGCGCGCATCGTCGTCTCGACCGACGACGACGACGCGCTCCAGCGGCTGCTCATGCGCCTGCAGACGCACGGCGTCAACATGGTCGACCCGGGCGAGGCGGTCCTCAAGGCCTGCGACCGCGACGGGGTCTTCCCCGAGGACTTCTACTCCACGACCAACCTCGAGACCGTGGTGCGGCTCGGCGGCCAGTGGGTGCCGGTGGAGCAGCCGGAGATGGACTGCGGGCTCGTGGTCGAGGGCGAGCGCGTGCGCACCGTCCCGGTCTCCGACGTCGTCGCCGGGCAGCAGGTCGTCTGCGGGGCCTCCGGTGTCAAGGTCGTCCTGCCGGTGCGCGAGCACTCGACGCAGGAGGACTCCTTCGAGTTCATGAGCTCGGCGGTGTCGTCGGAGAAGCCGCAGGCCCTGCTGGTGCGCCAGATCGCGCAGCGCATGCGCGAGGTCAAGGCCGACGGCCAGAAGGTCCTGTGGGTCGGCGGCCCCGGCATCGTCCACACCGGCGCGGCACCGGCCTTCACGGCCCTGGTCGACGCCGGCTTCGTGGACGTGCTCTTCGCCGGCAACGCCCTTGCCACCCACGACATCGAGTCGGCCCTCTACGGCACCTCGCTCGGCGTCGACCTCGCGATGGGCAGGGGCGTCGAGCACGGCCACGAGCACCACATCCGCGCGATCAACACGATCCGTCGCGCCGGCTCCATCCCCGAGGCCGTCGCCCAGGGCATCCTGACGCGCGGCATCATGCACGCGATGGTCAAGGGCGGGAAGACCTTCGTCCTCGTCGGCTCGGTGCGTGACGACGGCCCGCTGCCGGACGTGCACACCGACGTCATCGTCGGTCAGCGCGCGATGCGCGCCGAGCTCCACGGCGTCGGCTTCGCGATCATGGTCGCGACGATGCTGCACTCCATCGCGACCGGCAACATCCTGCCCGCGTCGATCCCGCTGGTGTGCGTCGACATCAACCCCGCCACGGTGACCAAGCTGGCCGACCGCGGCTCGTCGCAGGCCGTCGGCATCGTCACCGACATCGGGCTGTTCCTCGAGCAGCTCGCCCGCGAGCTCGTCCCCGGCTTCACCTCCGTCTGAGGCCGGCGCGGCGTCTCGGTCGATCGGTGTCGCCAGGGCGACCACCCTGACCCGAGACAGCGGACGTCAGCGCAGGTCGGCCACCAGCGCGCGGTGGTCGGAGGCGCCCGCCACATCGACGACGTCGTGACCCACGACCTCGAGGTCGCGCACCAGCAGCGCGTCGATGCGCCGACGGGGCGAGCCCGCCGGGAAGGTCAGGGCCGATCCGGCGTCGACCAGCCCGGCGGTCAGCGCCGCCCACGCCGCCGACCCTGGCTCGTCGTTGACGTCCGCGGACAGCACGAGCGGGAGGCCCTCGGGCAGCGCGGCCCGCACCCGCGCTGCGGTGTCGAGCCGGGCTCGCGGCTCGAGGTCGAGGTGGGTGCCGGCGACCGCCAGCAGCGTCCCGCCGACCTCGACGACGGCCACCGCGGCAGAGCGCCGGTGCAGCCCGGGACGCTTGGGGACCCGCACGGACAGCCGACGTCGTACGACGACCCCGGGGCGCACCAGCACGACGTTGCCGGCCGCCCACCCCGTCGTCGCGAGCCGCAGCCCGCACGCGCGCGCGAGCCACCACCGCGACAGCCGCCACAATAGGAGCCGCGGCGCCTCCTGCAGCACCAGCACGTCGGGGTCGAGCGACCGCACGACGCGCACCACCGACGACCGGCCGTCGCGCAGCGACCGGACGTTCCAGCCGACGACCCTCACCCGGGTACGACGCGGGTGCCGGCGTCGCCGCGCAGCACCGCCGCCACCTCGGCGAGCGCCCCGATCGCCGCGCCCCCACCGGCCTCGACGACCTCGATGCACGCCTCCACCTTCGGCCCCATCGAGCCCTCCGGCAGCTCCCCCGCGGCCAGCAGCGCGCGGGCCTCGGTGACGGTGACCTGCGACAGCGGCCGCGCCGACGGCGTGCCGAACCCGACCTGCACACGGTCGACCTCGGTGAGGACGAGCAGCTGGTCGGCACCGACCGAGCGGGCCAGCAGCGCCGCGGTGCGGTCCTTGTCGACGACCGCCTCGACACCGTGCAGCTGCCCGGCGTGCTCCACGACCGGGACCCCACCGCCGCCCGCTGCGACGACCACGTGACCGGCCGCGACGAGGCCCACGAGCGCCTCGGACTCGACCAGCGCGACGGGCAGCGGCGAGGCGACGACGCGGCGCCACCGCCCCGACGGCTGGATCGCGAAGACGTGGCCGCTCTCGCGCGCGATGCGCTGCGCGACCGGGCGGTCGTAGGACGGACCCACCGGCTTCGCGGGCCGACGGAAGGCCGGGTCGCGCCCGTCGACGAGCACCTGGGTGACGAGCGTCAGCACACCGGCGGTGACCCCCCTCGCCCGCAGCGCGTTGTCCATCGCCTGCGCGAGCAGGTAGCCGAGCTGGCCCTGCGACTCGGCCCCGCAGACGTCCATCGGCATCGGTGGCACCTCGCCGGCGGACAGCTCCTGCTGCAGCAGGATCCGGCCGACCTGGGGCCCGTTGCCGTGGGTGAGCACCAGCGAGACCCCGTCGACGACGAGCTCGGCGAGCGGCTCGGCCGTCGCGCGGAGCGCGGCGCGCAGCTCCTCCACCGAGCCGTCGCCGCCCGCGGGCGACAGGGCGTTGCCGCCGAGGGCGACGACGACGCGCACGCGGCTAGCGGACCCGTGCGAGGTCCGCTGCGCCGACCATGCCGGCGTCGTTGCCGAAGGACGCGAGCCGCAGCTCCGCGACCGGCCGGTGGCCGCCTCCGGTGACGGTGGCGTGGTAGGCCCGGCGGGCCGGCCCGAGCAGCAGCTCGCCTGCCTCGGACACCCCACCGCCGACGACGAAGGCCGACGGGTCGAGGACCGCGGCGAGGGCCGCCAGCCCCTGGCCCAGCCAGCTGCCGACCTCCTCGAAGCAGGCCAGCGCGGCGGGGTCACCCTCCTCGGCGGCCTGCGTCACCTCCTGGGCCTCGATGCCCTCCGGCTCGCCGTCGCCGAGCTCGAGCAGCCGGGCCCCGAAGCCGGGTTGCACGTCGGCGATCTCGCGGGCCTCGTGGAGCAGTGCCCGACCGGAGACGTACTGCTCCAGGCAGCCGTGCTGCCCGCAGCCGCAGCGCCGACCGCCTCTGACCACGATCATGTGGCCGACCTCCGCGCCGATGCCGTGCCGGCCGCGGTAGAGCTCGCCGTCCAGCACGATGCCGCCACCGATGCCGGTGCCGACCGTCACCACGACGAGGTGCGACTCGCCCTGCCCGGCGCCGAAGCGGTACTCCGCCCAGGCCGCGCAGTTGGCGTCGTTCTCGACGACGACCGGCAGCCCGACCCGCCGCGCGACCTCGTCGCGCAGCGGCTCGTCGCGCCAGGCCAGGTTGGGCGCGAAGTGCACGCGGGCCCGGTCGGCGGAGATGAAGCCGGCCGCGCCGATGCCCACGGCGACGACCTCGTGCTCGACCCGCAGGTCGGCCACGACGGCCGCGATCGTCTCCTCGACGTCACCCGGCGAGGCCGTCGGCGTGGGGCGTCGGGTGCGCGCCAGCACCTGTCCCTTCTCGTCGACGACCCCGGCGTTGACCTTCGTCCCGCCGACGTCCACGCCGATGGTGAGCGTCACGCGTCCCCCTCCCGCACGTCGATGTGCTGCACCCCGGGCCGCGCCGGCGCGTGATCCTCCTCGGCCGCGCCCGTGACGGTGGACCGCAGCGCAGCGACGAACGACGCCGCGGCGTCGAGCAGGTGCTCCACGGTCTCCGGTCGCACCGAGCGCAGTGCCGACACCGCCTGGCACACCGGGCAGACGAGGCAGGTCGCCGAACCTGTCGCCAGATGGGCGTCGTCGACGAGACCACCGGCCCGGTGGCGCGCCCAGTCCTCGAGCGCGGAGAAGAGGCGCGCGGCCTCCTCGGCGGCGCTGCCCACGCTCTCGCTCACCGGCGCATCCACAGCTCGGGGTCGGGTTCGAAGCGGACGTCGAGGCGACCGCCCACCAGAGCGGCACCGGCGACGACGCAGCGCCGCAAGGCCGACGGCAGGACCAGCACGCGGCGGTGCCCCCCGACCGTGACGACGAGCTCGTCACCGGAGCGGGCGAGGTCGAGGTCGGCCAGCCGGGCCAGCGGCAGGGCGAGCGACAGCACGAAGCCGTCGGTGCTGCGCTCGACCCGGACGAGGTCCTCGCCGACGGCGACCTCGCCGGCCGGGTCGTCCTCGGCGTAGAGCTGCTCCCCCAGCGCCAGCAGGGCGTCCAGCCCGACGGGCTCGGAGGAGGAGTACGCCGAGAGCGCGACCGGCAGGGGCGCGCAGTCGGCGCGGACGGCCTCGAGCTGCCGCTGCTGCGCCTCGACCCAGCCGGCGACGAACGGGTCCTCGGACGCGGGGAAGACGCGGTTGGCGACGATGCCGTCGACGCGGTAGCCGTAGAGCGCGAGCGAGGTGAGGGTGCGCCGGGCCTCGGCGACGACGACCGCCTCAGGGGTGAGCACGAGCCGCACGGTGGTCTGCGGCGCGGTGAGGACCTCGCGGACCTCGGTGAGGTCGCGGTGCAGCCGCTCGACGGCCTCGAAGACGCCGTCGGCCGGCACGACCGGCCCACCCACCCGCGACAGCAGCGGCCGCACGGCGCGCAGGGCACGGCGCTGCGCGGGGAAGACCTTCTCGACGTACCAGCGAAGCGCCTCGGGCAGCGCGAGCAGCCGCAGGGTCTCGCCGGTGGGGGCGCAGTCGACGACGACGACGTCGTAGCGCCCCGACTGCACCTGGTCCTTGACCGCGAGCAGCGCGAGGACCTCCTCGGCGCCGGGCAGGACGGTCAGCTCCTCGGCCTGCAGCTCGTCGACACCGGCGCGCTGCAGGACGGCGCGCAGGTAGTCCTGCACGTCGCGCCAGGTGCGCTCGAAGGCCGCCTGCGCGTCGACCTGCATGGCGTAGAGGCCGGTGTCGACCTCGGTCGGCTCGCCGGTGAGCGGCACCCCGAGCGCGTCGGCGAGGGAGTGCGCCGGGTCGGTCGACAGCACCAGCGCCTTGCGACCCCGGGCAGCGGCGAGGACAGCGGTCGCGGCGGCCGTCGTGGTCTTGCCGACCCCGCCCTTGCCGGTCAGCAGGACGACGCGCACACGTGCCTCCTGCGGTCGTGCGGACGGGTGGGCGTGCCGGGCTCGGGGGCAGGCCCGAACCTATCCGAGCGGGTCAGCGGCTCTCGACGCGCTTCTTGAGCTCCTTCAGCGCGGAGTCCATGATCATCTTCTCGGCCTTGCGCTTGAACATGCCGAGCATCGGCATCGCGATGTCGACCGCGAGCCGGTAGGTCACCTCGGTGCCGCCGCCCTTGGCCGCGAGGGTGTAGCTGCCCTGCTGCGACTTCTGCACCGTGGACTTGCCGACCAGCTCCCAGCTGACGCCGTCGGCGCGCCAGTCGTAGGCCAGGACGTACTCGTCCTTGAGGACCCCGGCGTCCATGACGAACCGGGCCTGCGACGGCTTGCCGTCGGCACCGGTCTCGACGACCTCGGCGCTCTTGATCTGCCCGGTCCACTCGGGGTAGCTCGCGATGTCGGCGATGACTGCGAGGACCTCGTCGGTCGGGGCGTCGATGGTGATGGTCGAGCTCGCCTGGTCGGCCACGTGGCACTCCTCCTGAGGGGTGCTCCGACCCTAGTACCCGGGCGTACCCGGACGTGCCGGGACGTCAGTACTCGAGGTGGAAGGGCCGCCCGGTGCCCTGGAAGTGGCCGACGTTGACGCACTCCGTGCGTCCGATCCGCAGCCGCGCCTGCAGCGGCTGGTGCACGTGCCCGAACAGCACCAGCTCGGGCTGGACCTCGCGGACGTAGTCGAGCACCGCCACCGAGCCGCGCTCGAAGCGGCGCGCCACCACGTCGTAGAGCAGCTCGGGCACGTCCGGCGGGATGTGGCAGGCCAGCACGTCGACCGGGCCGAGCGCCGCGACCTTCGCCGCGTAGTCGGCGTCGCTCACCTCGAACGGCGTGCGCATCGGCGTGGTCAGCCCGCCACCGACGAAGCCCCAGGTCTTGCCGCCGATGACGGCGGTCTGGCCGTCGAGCACGGTGTGGCCGGGCCGCAGGTAGTCCGGCCACAGGTAGGGCATGTCGACGTTGCCATAGGTCAGCCAGGTCGGGTCGGGCATGACCGCGAACAGCGCGGCGTACTGCGCGCGCACCGCGTCCTCGATCGCCCGCCTGGGGTCCTCGACACCGGCCCACAGCGAGCGCGACCAGTCGCGGGCCTCGTCGAAGCGCCGCTCGGTGCGCAGCCGCACCAGGCGCCGCGCGGCCTCGGCGCCGAAGAGCTCGGCGAAGATCCCGCCGCTCTCGTCGTGGTAGTCGAGGAAGAGGATCAGATCGCCGAGGCAGACCAGCGCGTCGACGCCGTCGGAGGCGCGCGCGAGCGCGTCGGCACTGCCGTGCACGTCCGAGACGACCGCGAGCCTCACGGACCGACCCTACGAGAGCAGCAGGCCGATCACGAGGGTGACCAGGACGAAGACGAGCACGACCCCGCCGGCGAGCGCGAGCCGCTGGCCCCGACCCATCCGGGTGAGGTCACCGACACCCGGCAGCATCAGCAGCGGGGCCTCGCCGTCGCGGACGGCCGACAGGAAGCCTGCGCCGCAGGCCAGGCAGGCCGTGGCCTCGAAGGGGTTGGTCTCACCGCAGGTCGCGCACGGCCAGCCCCGGGGCGGCTCGGCCGCCGGGGTGGGGCCGTCGAGGGGGTCCACGATGGGGGCCGACAGCGGATCGGGGTACGACGGGGCGACCGGCACGCGGGCGGCCACGGCAGGGGCGGGGTCCGGCAGAGGCTCGGGCGCGGGCCGCAGGTCGAAGAAGCACTGCGTGCACCACGGGGCGTCGGCCCGCACCAGCGCACCGCAGGACGGGCAGCGCGGTGCGGACGCCGGGTCGGGCGTCCGCGGTTCGGGCGTGCCGTCGGTCACGGGACCAGTCTGGGCCAGGTCGGAGCTCACTCCCGGGAGATCGGCACGGCACGCGCCGTGCTGAACCGTCCGGCGCCGGGTTGTGCAGACAGGTCACGCGGGCGCCACGCGCGTTGTACGGTCGGCACGGGACGTGTGACGCGCCCCACTGGCGGACCCATGGTCCGTCGCGCCCTTCGAGCTCCAGGAGCACCAGTGGTCAAGGAGTACACAACTCCGCAGGTCGTCGAGCTGCCGCAGGAGGCCTCGCTGATCGACACCCTGTTCGCACGGGCCCAGGAGTCGCCAGACACGGTGGTCTTCACCCGCAAGGTCGACGGCCGTTGGGCCCCGGTGACCGCGAAGGAGTTCGCCACCGAGGTGTCGAGCATCGCCGCCGGGCTCGTGGCGCAGGGCGTCAAGGCGGGTGACCGCGTCGGCCTGATGAGCAAGACCCGCTACGAGTGGACCCTCGTCGACTACGCGATCTGGACCGCCGGTGCGGTCACCGTGCCGATCTACGAGACGTCCTCGGCCGAGCAGGTCCAGTGGAACCTCGGTGACTCCGGCTCGGTCGCCGTCGTCGTCGAGAGCCCGGCGCACCAGAGCGTCCTCGACTCCGTCCGCGACCAGCTCCCCGACCTCAAGGGCTCGTGGGTCATCGACTCCGGTGGCCTCGAGGAGCTCGCCGCCGGAGGCCGCGAGGTCAAGGACTCCGAGCTCGACGAGCGCCGCGCGACGCTGAGCGCTGGCTCGCTCGCCACGATCATCTACACCTCCGGCACCACTGGCCGCCCGAAGGGCTGCGAGCTCACCCATGGCAACTTCATCGGGACGGGCCGCTCGGCGAGCATCGTGCTCCCCGAGCTGTTCAACGCGCAGGGCTCGACGCTGCTGTTCCTGCCGCTGGCCCACGTCTTCGCGCGCCTCATCCAGATCGGTTGCGTCGAGAGCGGTGCCCGCATGGGTCACACCGCCGACATCAAGAACCTGCTGGCCGACTTCGCGACCTTCCAGCCGACCTTCATCCTGTCGGTGCCCCGGGTCTTCGAGAAGGTCTACAACACCGCCAAGCAGAAGGCCCACGGCGACGGCAAGGGCAAGATCTTCGACCGCGCGGAGGCCGTCGCGATCGCCTACTCCGAGGGAGTCGAGAAGGGCTCGATCGGCCTGCCGCTCAAGCTGCAGCACGGGCTGTTCGACAAGCTGGTCTACTCCAAGCTGCGCGCCGCCCTGGGCGGGAACGTCGCGTGGGCAGTGTCCGGCGGTGCCCCGCTCGGCGCCCGTCTGGGCCACTTCTTCCGCGGCATCGGCGTCACGATCCTCGAGGGCTACGGCCTCACCGAGACCACCGCTGCCGGCACGGTCAACACCCCGGCCCACATCAAGATCGGGACCGTCGGTCGGCCGTCCCCCGGCGTCACGGTCCGCATCGCCGACGACGGCGAGATCCTCATGTCGGGCGAGCACGTCTACCAGGGCTACTGGCACAACTCGAAGGCCACTGGCGAGAGCATCGTCGACGGCTGGTTCCACTCCGGCGACATCGGCGAGATCGACGACCAGGGGTTCGTCAAGATCACCGGGCGCAAGAAGGAGCTCATCGTCACGGCGGGTGGCAAGAACGTCGCCCCGGCCGTGCTCGAGGACCGGTTGCGCGCGCACCCGCTGGTGAGCCAGTGCATGGTCGTCGGTGACCAGCAGCCGTTCATCGCCTGTCTCGTCACGATCGACGTCGAGGCGATCGGGCCGTGGGCGGCGGCGAAGGGCAAGCCGGCCGACATGGCCACGCTCGCCACCGACCCCGACCTGCTGGCCGAGATCCAGGGCGCGGTCGACGAGGCCAACAAGGCGGTCTCGAAGGCCGAGGCGATCCGCAAGTTCACGATCCTGCCCGTGGACTGGACCGAGGAGGGCGGCCAGCTCACCCCGTCGCTCAAGCTCAAGCGCTCGGTGGTCATGACGGAGTTCGCCGCCGCGGTCGACGGGCTCTACAGCGGCAGCCTGGCCGACTAGCGCACCCGTCACCGTCGTCGCGACCGTCGTGCCCCCCACCGCAGTCGGGGCACCGGTCGCGGCGTTCCGCGCGGCCCTGCTCCTGCTGTGCGCGCTGCTGTCCGTGGTCGCGTCGGACCGCACCTACGTCGCGCTGCCGATCGCGCTGCTCAGCGCGCTCGCGCTGGCGGCCGAGCGGTTGCCGGTCCTGCACCGGCGCCCCGTCCTGGTCGGGGTCGTCGAGGCGGCCATAGCCGGCCTGAGCATCGGGGCCACGGGAAGCACCGAGAGCCCGATGCTGGCCTACCTCCTCGCGCCGGCCGCCTGCGTGGGCCTGCAGGCCGGTACGCGCTACATCGCCCTCGTGACGCTCGTCGGAACGGCGGCCGTCCTGATCGGCCCGCTGCTCGACAGCGGCACCGACGACCTGCGCCCGATCGCAACCGGCGCCGGCCAGTGGCTGCTGCTCGGAGCCGGCCTCGGAGTGGTGGGCCAGCGCGCCCGGGTCCTGGACCGCCGCGGGCCGGTCCACGAGCTCGACCGCTACACCGAGGCCAGGGCCCTGCTGCAGCAGCTGCGCGCTGTCAGCCGGCAGCTGCCTGGCGGTCTCGACGCGGCCGCGATGGCGGAGGGTCTGCTGGAGAGGTGCGCGAGCGCGATGCCCAGCGCCTCGCGCTCAGCGGTCCTGGTCCAGCCCTCCCCCGGTGCACTCGTGCCCATCGCCGTCCGGGGCACGCGACGGGTGCCCTGGCGGGCTCCTCTCTCGGACCCAGGGCCGCTGAGCGAGGCCTGGACGACGCAGCAGCCCGTCGTGGACCGCCGCGACCCTGACATCCACGGACGCCGGCAGGGCAGCACGCTGGTCGTCGTACCCCTGCGGAGCGAGGCAGGCGGCTTCGGGCTGGTGGCGCTGGAGAGCTATGACGGCACGCCCGTCGACGACGCGTGCGTGCAGGAGCTGCAGCGCTGTGCCGACGCGGCGGCGCTCCAGCTGGAGACCGCGCTGCTGTTCGAGGAGGTCCGCAGCGCCGTGTCGGTCGCCGAGCGCGACCGGCTCGCCCGCGAGATGCACGACGGCGTCGCGCAGGACCTCGCCTTCATCGGCTACTCCCTCGACGACCTGCGGCGCGCGGCGGCCCCGATCGACCAGGCGCTGGCCGAGAAGGTGACCGACCTGCGTACGACGCTGAGCACGCTGATCAGCGACCTGCGGCTGTCCATCACCGACCTGCGCACCAGCGTGTCGAGCGAGCGTGGGCTCGGGTCGGCGCTGACCAGCTACGTCCGCGCGATCGGGTCGAGCGGGCGACTCGCGGTCCACCTCTCCCTCGACGAGTCGCCGTTCCGGCTGCCCGGCGAGCAGGAGGCGCTGCTGCTGCAGATCGCGCAGGTCTTCGCCCAGGACGCGCGCCGCACCGGCGAGGCGGCCAACCTCTGGGTGACCCTCACAGTCGACCCGCCGACCGCCGCCCTTGTCCTCGAGCACGACGGGCCGCACCCGTCGGTCGAGGAGGTCACGGCGTTCACCGCCGCCATGCGCCGCGCATCGGGGACACTCACTGTCACGCCACGTTCAGGTGCGGGGATCCGCGTCGATGCAGTCCTGGGAGAGGGGGGTCCAGATGACGGTGACCGTCATGCTCGTCGATGACCACGCACTGATCCGGCAGGGGCTGCGCCGCGCCTTCGAGCAGACAGTGGACCTCGCGGTCGTCGCCGAGGCGGGGTCGGTGCCCGAGGCGCTCGCGCTCGACCGCGCCCACTCCCCCGACGTCGCGGTCGTCGACGTCAACCTCGGCGAGGGCAGCGGCATCATGCTGGTGAAGTCGCTGCGGGTCAGCCGACCCGCGATGGGCCTGGTGGTCTTGACGATGTACGACACCGACGACCACCTGTTCGCCGCGCTCGAGGCGGGAGCGTCCGCCTTCGTCCTGAAGTCCGCGCCGTCCGACGACGTCGTGTCCGCGGCGCGGGCCTCGGCCACCGCGCCGACCTCCTTCACGGCCCAGGACCTGGCCGGCGCGATGCGCCGCCGGATGGCGCGTCCCGCGGTCACCCTGACTGGGCGCGAGGACGAGATCCTCCAGCTGCTGGCGGCCGGGCTGTCGGTCGCTGAGGTGTCGACGAAGCTCTACATCAGCCCGTCCACGGCAAAGACCCACATGTCCAAGCTCTACGACAAGCTCGGGGCGACGAACCGGACGCAGGCGGTCATGTCGGCGGTGCGACTGGGCCTCGTGGACTCCGGCCTGGTCGCGGGGCCATAGACCCGAACCCCCCGCTCGTCAAGAGTCCGATCGGTCGGACATCACGGCCCGCCGTGTGACCCCATGTGGGTGCTCTCGGGGTGATCGTCGTAGCAGGGCGCCGCCGGGTGCCCATGACGCGACGGGAGCGGGACGTGAGCGGGCAGCCCGAGGGGCGCGAGCGCGGCGTGACGGCCCAGGTCGTCCTCATCGTCGTGAGCGCGATCGCGCTGTCGGTCCTGGTCGCGCTGTCCCTCATGCAGTGGTTGGAGCACGCGGCATGAAGCTGCGACGCAAGGACGAGGAGATCGCGGAGACGGGCGGAGCCCGGCACGCGAGAGGCAAGCGGGTCGCGGACCCTGGGGTGCCCGAGCCTGCTGTCGCGCTCGAGCGACCGGCCGACTGGCAGCAGCTGGGCGAGCTGCTCATCGACCGCAGGCACGTCACGCCCCAGCAACTGTCCGAGGCGCTGCTGCAGCAGTCGGCGTCGGGCAAGCGCGTCGGTTCCCTGCTCGTCGAGCTCGGCGCGCTCGACGCGCGCGCGCTCGCCGAGGTGCTCGCCGACCAGATGGGCCTTGCCCTCGTCGACCTCGGCGAGGAGTCCCCGGAGCCCGACGCCGCAGCGCTTCTGGACGAGAGCATCGCCCGCTCCCACGGCTGCATCCCGATGATGCTGCTCGACGGCGGCGGCCTCGTCGTGGCAGTCGCCGACCCCACGTCGGAGCTCGCCCAGCTGCTCGCCAACTCGACCGGCCGCGAGATCACGCTGGTCGTCGCCCCCGCCGACGAGATCCGGCACTCGATCGACGCGACCTACCGCTCGCTGACCGGCATCGACGACGTCGTCAAGGCCTTCGAGGCCACCGCCGCCACCCGCAAGACGGTCGCGCTGACCAGCGAGTCCGCGCAGGACGACGCCCCGGTGGTGCAGGTCGTCAACAAGATCATCACTCAGGCGCTGCGCGACCGCGCCTCCGACGTCCACATCGAGCCGCAGGACGAGCGCCTGCGCATCCGCTTCCGCATCGACGGTGCGCTGCACGACGTCCTGGCACTGCCGTCCTCGATGGGGCCGGCCCTGACCAGCCGCCTCAAGATCATGGCGGGGATGAACATCGTCGAGCGGCGCCGCCCGCAGGACGGCCAGATCGCGATGGACGTCGACGGCCGCTCGGTGGATATCCGGGTCGCCTCGACCGGTGTCATCTGGGGCGAGAAGGTCGTGCTCCGCATCCTCGACAAGAGCCGCCCGCTCTACCGGCTCAACGACCTCGGCATGCCCAACGACACCCACGACACCTACTCCGCGCTGGTCCGCGCGCCCTTCGGGATGGTGCTGTGCGCCGGGCCCACCGGCTCCGGCAAGACGACGACGCTCTACGCGACGATGAGCGAGATCAACGAGTCGCAGCGCAACATCATGACGATCGAGGACCCGGTCGAGTACGTCTTCCCGTCGATCAACCAGATCTCCACCAACGAGCAGGCCGGCCTCACCTTCGCCACCGGCCTGAAGTCGATCCTGCGGCAGGACCCGGACGTCATCCTCGTCGGCGAGATCCGCGACGTGGAGACCGCGCGCATCGCCACCCAGTCCGCCCTCACCGGCCACTTCGTGCTCTCGTCGCTGCACGCCACCGACGCCGTCGCGGCCCTGCACCGCTTCCTCGACATGGGCATCGAGTCCTTCCTCATCGCCTCCTCCGTCATCGGTGTCGTCGGCCAACGCCTGCTGCGCCGCGTCTGCACCAGCTGCCGCAAGCCCTACAAGCCCAGCATCGAGGAGCTCGGCTTCTACGCCGAGGCCGGCGGCGCACCCAAGAAGACCTTCTACCGCGGGGTCGGCTGCAACTTCTGCTCCGGCACCGGATACCAGGACCGCATCGGCGTCTACGAGCTCCTGACCATCACGCCCGAGATCAAGCGCCTCGTCGTCGGCTGGGCCACCCAGGACGAGCTGCGCCGCATGGCGGTCAAGCAAGGAATGCGCACCCTGCGCGACGAGGCCATCTCGCTCGTCGAGCAGGACCTCACCACCATCCCCGAAGTCATCCGCACCATCTACACGGCCTAGGCGGCAGCATGTCGATCACCGACCAGCTCGAGGTCGTCCAGCCCGACGACGCCCCTGTCGCTGCTTCGCGCGCACCAAAGAAGTCGATCCTGCAGTTCGAGCTCACCGCGAAGAAGGTCCCCCGCAAGGACCTCATGCACTTCTCGCGTCAGCTCGCCGTCTTCATCAAGGCCGGTATCCCGATCCTCGACGCCCTCGAGGCGATCCAGGAGGAGATGGGCAACAAGTTCTTCCGCTCGATCGTCCAGGACATCCTGGCTGCCTTGCGCGAAGGCTCTACGTTCGCTGACGCCTGCCAGCCACACAGCTCGGCCTTCCCGGCCTACTACCTCGGCATCCTTCGCTCGGCCGAGCTGACGGGAAAGCTCGACACGGTCCTCGTTCAGCTGTCCGAGTACATCGAGCGCGATCTCGAGGCGCGGAGGAAGGTCACGTCGGCCCTTGCCTACCCGAGCGTGGTTCTCGGGATGTCTGTGGTCGTGGTCGTGGTGCTGGTCGCCTTCGTGCTCCCGAAGTTCGAGCACTTCTTCGACAGCCTCGATGCCGAGCTGCCACTCCCGACCAGAATGCTCCTCGGGACGGCGGACTTCCTCACCAGCAACGCGATAGTTATTGTGGCCGCTCTGATCGCGGGCTTGGCGATGCTCATCGCGGCCCTGCGCACTCAGCGCGGCAAGGCCGCGAGGGACATCGTGCTCCTGAAACTCCCGGTCTTGGGGGACCTCGTTCGGCACGTTGTCCTCGAGCGCTTCTGCCGCATCCTCAGCGCGATGATGCAGGCCGGCGTACCGCTCCCCTCAGCAATGGCGGTGACAACGGACGCCACCAGCAACGCTGTCTTCCAGAAGGGTCTCACTGAGGCACGTGAGGCGATGCTGCGCGGCGAGGGCCTCGCTGCACCGTTGATCGCGACCAACTTGTTTCCGCCCTCCGCCAAGCAGATGTTCCGAGTAGGCGAGAACACCGGCACCCTCGACGAGCAGCTAGGCACCGCAGCGGTCTACTTCGAGCGCGAGCTGGATTACAAGATCAAGCGCTTCACGTCGCTGTTCGAGCCCGCGGTGCTGTTGTTCGTAGGCGTGATCGTCGGCTTCGTCGCCATCGCACTCGTGTCGGCGATGTACGGCATCTTCGGACAGACGCGGGACCTGTGACATGCGTGGGCAGCGACGATCATGCGATTCGGGCGAGACGCTGCTCGAGGTCGTGCTCTCCGTGTTGTTCGTCGGCCTGGTGGTCACCACGCTCGTCGGTGGACTGGGTACCGCGGTGACATTGGGTGGGAGTCACCGAGAGCTCACCACCGCTGATGTGGAGCTCAAGAGCGCAGTCGAGACCCTGAAGGGACGTACTTACGTCGCCACGGGGAGTACCTCAGCAAGAACCGCGTATCAGGCCTCTTTCGTCGCAGGTGCCCCTACTGGCTTCGCGCGGACTGTGACCTCCGTGCAGTGCATTCCCGCGACGGCTGGATCTAGCTTCAACGTCAACGGAGCAGGTAGTTGCACTCCCGACACAGGACTGCAACTGATCACCGTAACCCTGTCAAACACGGGCGGGTCAGTGTTCGAAACGACCACCTTCATCAAGCGGCGACCGTGAAGAGTCCCAACACCCAGGCGGGGTTCACACTCCTGGAACTCCTCGTCGCCATGTCTCTGGCGGGGCTTGTCTTCTCGGTCGTGTCCGCCGCGTTTGTCGTGAGTGTGGACGTGACTGAAGACACCAACACAAGGCTTACAGAGTCACAAGCCGGCGCCTTCACCTCTGCCTACTTCACCCGCGACGTCCAAAGCGCTAGTACGATTTCCACAAGCACCCCGCGCTGCGGCGGCGGTTCAGAGACACTCGTGGCCTCCATGCAGTGGACCGACACGGCGACGACCACCACCAAGACGTATTCGGTTGACTACCGGCTCGAGGCCGGACGCCTCACGCGGTTCCTGTGCGGCTCCGCGACCAGCTCTGACCTTGTTGCCAGCAACCTGACGGCAGCGAGCATGACCTGTACTCCTGCGTCCTGCGTTGACAGCGCCCGACTGGACCTGGACGGCCTGGGCGACGGCGCGTTCAGCATCGTCGCCGAGCGGAGGCTCCCGTGAAGAAGCCAAAGGGCGACGCTGGCGCGTCGCTCCTCATCGTCCTGGTCTTCCTGCTACTGGTCTCAGTACTCGTCCTCTCGCTGCTGGGCTTCACGCAGGCCAGCTTCGAGTCGAGTGATGCGGTGCGCGAGTCTCGACAGTCAACGTACGCGGCCGATGCCGCAACCGAGTACGCCATAGCGAAGGTCAAGGCCGACCCGAGCGGCGACGTCGGTACCACTTACGGTCCGCCTTGCGCATTCGTCGTCGAGGGTGTCAACGGACGCCCATCGACTGTCCTCTGCTCACCCGCCCCTGGCTCCGGCGTCGTGCTTCAGAATCGCGCACTCAACGCCTTGCTCACGCTCTCGGACACGGAGCCGCTTGCGCTGACTGGCACGTTCGACCTCGTAGTGGACGGGCGTATCTACAGCCACGATGACATCACCACCTCGACGTCTTCAAACAGTTTCATCCGATCGACGGCCACGGTTATCGCGGAGGGCGACGGCCAGTGCAGCGCAGTGGGCAACAACCCCGCCGAGCGGGTGGTTGCCGACAAGGGCAAGACCTGCCGCTCAGCACCGACACCCGCCGGCGTGGACCCCCAGTGGACACCTTCGGTCATGCTGCGGCCTGCCGCTCCGCTTCTTCCCCCGCAACTGTCATGCCTTCCAGGAAAGGCGGGCAAGAACGACGACAAGGATCTGATCACGTTCTCGCCGGGCACCTACGTCCTGAGTCCTGTCACCATCCTCAAGACCCTCGATCTCGCGAAGGCCTGCGACGAGGATGCAACTCTGTACTTTCAACCTGGCGTCTACTACCTCGAAGACGTCACCTTCGACCTCGGCAAGTACAACGTGGTCTTCGGACGTGCAACAGGTACGTGGCTCACCAGCAAGAAGATCGCAACACCGATGGATGGGACCGCCTGCGACAACGGCGGAGCCACGAACACTCAGTTGCTGCTCGGTGGCTCGTCGGTGCTGATCTCCGACAGCTCGAACGACAGTCCAGTCCTGTCGATCTGTGCGGGACCCAGGCCGACCGACAAGCCGGCAATCGCGATACACGGACTCACGTCCGCAGTGGGCGGGATGAAGGCGCTCTCGTCACCCGTTTCGGTTCGGTTCGGCAAGGAGCCCAGCATCTTTGTCCACGGAACCCTGTATCTGCCGACGTCGCGCGGGGTCATCTCCCTCCACAACAGAACCAGAACGGTCTTCGATGGCGGAATCCTCGTGTGGGCTCTCACTGCGACGCTGAACGCCTCCTCGACACAGGTGGATGCACCCATCTCCCTCCCAGCGTGTTCGGCATTAGACCCCTGCCGCAGCGATCGGCGCGTCGTGTTCACTGCTGCAGTGAGCGGTGGACCTCCCGTGCTGCGCAGCATCATGTCCTTTGATGACCAAGGCGGCGCAACACCGGCGTCAGCCACGACACTCACGCAGTGGAGCCAGCTCCCGTAGCCTCGGCCCCCCGTGGCGACTCGCCTGTGCGCGTTCCTCGCGTAGCGACGTGCTTCATCGACGGTGGGCAGCTTTATAGTGGCCACTATTCACAGGTAGCCGTCGGTTCCGGACGCACCACGCTGATTGCCGATGTGAACGCGCCGGTCCCCGCATTCCCTCTCGAGCGGTGCAAGTCTGTCGCCCTTCTGCCGCTCCATGCGCGGAGCTGTCGGTCAGGGTGGCTAGTCACAATTGATGAGGTGCGCTGACCGTTCGGCGGCTGGCGAGAGACGTTCAGTTGATGCCACCGAGCGCCTTCTCGACACATCCTCCTCCTGACAGCTTCGCCCATCGTCTACGGAGGAACCATGAACCGCATGTCTCAGCGCATCAAGACCCGCAAGGACGACGGCTTCACGCTCATCGAGCTGCTGATCGTCATCGTCGTGCTCGGCATCCTCGCCGGCATCGCCATCTTCGCCGTGGACGCCTTCCAGGCTGACGCCAAGAACGCCTGCACGGACGCCAACAGCCGGATCGACAAGACGGTCTCAGCTGCGCAGAAGGTGAACGGCAGCGGCGTCTACACCGCTGAGGGCGGCAACTGCACCTGATTGACGGCGCTCCGAGACGGGACGGGGTCGGCATCGCGCCGACCCCGTCGTCGCGTATCAACCCGCGTCGAGAGAGGAGACACCGATGCCTTGGCAGCTAGCGAGAGCGACCGCACATGCTTCTTCGCAGCCTTGGACGGTGTGCGCGCTCGCGTGCCTGCTCGTCTACCTCGTGTGCGCGCACTGGTACGGCATCGCGAACGCCGACAGCGTTGCAGCCGCGTGGCCGGCTCATGAGTTCGCAACGCGAGGGACCTTCTACCTCGAGCAGGCATCACGGCCAGACAACCCCTGGTTCACGCAGCAAGGCGAGCATGTCGTGTCGAACCGCATGCCCGGCGTGATCCTCGTGGCGATCCCACTCCAGTTTGTGATGCAACCCCTGGGAGTGAGCCCGCTCACGCCAGCAGTCTTGACCGCCGTCGTGCTGACAAGCTTGGCGGTAGCCAATCTGTGTCTCGTGATGACCCGATGCGGTATCCCTGCGCCTACAGCCCTGACCATGGCAGCCGCTCTCGCCTTCGGCACCGGCCTGTGGCCCAATGCCTCAGCAGAGCTGTGGACCCATGGTCCGGACGCCTTTTGGCTCAGCCTGGCTCTGCTGGCCTTTCAACGAAACAGGCAATGGTGGGCGGGCCTCGCTTTGGCACCCGCGATCATGACCAGACCCCACTTAGCCCTACCCGCCGCGGTGATCGGCGCAGCGCTCGCGATGGAGCGACGAAGCCTTCGGCCGTTGTACCGGGTCGGGCTGCCGGCCAGCCTGGGTCTGGGGACGCTCGTGCTCTGGAACAGCGTCATGTTCGCTGCACCCTCAGTTGGCGGGGGCTACACCTACGCCGGCCCGCGCATCGCAGATAGTTCGCCCAGCGCATGGGCTGCCATGTTCGACTCGGCCATGGGGTCCCTGGTCAGCCCGATCAGGGGACTGCTCGTCTTCTCGCCCTTCGTCATCGTGGCGATCATGGCCGCCTGGCGCGGCCTGCATGGCGCGCCGGGCTGGGCGAGAGGGGCGGCCGTTGGCGGATTGGCCTACCAGGTCGTCCAGTGGCGTGTGAACTCCTTCGAAGGCGGAACGGGCTACTACTCCTACCGACTGCCACTGGAATTGCTCGTCTTGGCGCTGCCTCTATGCGCACTCGGCTACGAGCGGCTTGCGGCCCGCGCGGGGGTGCGTCGCGTGACGCGGTTCCTGGTGGGCTGGTCCATCGCCACGCACGCGGTGGGCGTCTTCTGGTACCAGCCCCTCGGCAGGGTCAGTCAAGAGCGAGACCCGTGGCGCACGTGGGGCCTTGTCGACGCGGCGATCTCACGCGGTTCGGCCGGAACCCTCCTCGCGGGTGCGGTCTTCGTTGCTGTGACAAGCGCCTGTGCGCTCCGAGTGTCAAGACCACGATGTGATCCGCAGGATCCTCGGTGGGCCTACGAGTCGAGCAAGCCGCTTAGCGCAGCAGTTCCATCCTGACGCCCTGCTCGTCCCACTCGGGATCCTCAGGGATGCGGTCGACGGCCCGGGCAGCGATGCGCCGGGCCGTCACCATGTCCGCGGTCGCGTCGAGCAGATGGGCCAGGGTGACACCCGGGAGCGACGCCTCGAGGACGGTGTCGGCGCCGGGGATGCGGGCCTCGACAAGCCGGCGGCGCTCCTCGACCCCGGCGGGCGAGCGCTTCGAGTGCTGCATCGGGACGTCGTCGTTGAGCTGGTAGAAGCTCAGCTCCGGATGGACCTCGAAGACCTGGCGCTGGCGGTAGGGCTGCATCTCCTCGGCCACCTCGGCGTAGCGGCGCAGCATCCGGGCGGAGATGGGTGAGAGCCCCTTGCGGGCCCGTGCGTCGAGGTCGCCGGTGCGCAGATAGTGCCGCGACGGCGGGGACTGCACAGCGCCGGAGCGCGGCCAGCCGAGCAGCTGGCGCGCGAGCTTGTCGCAGGTGCGACCACCCTCGGTGTCCTCCTCCGGGAAGGACAGGTGGCAGTGGATGGCGATGACGTCGAAGGACGGCCGGTAGTCGAGGATCTCGGCGAAGGTCGGGAAGACCTCCGGCTCGGTCGGGTGCGCCGTGATGCCCTGCAGTCGCGCACCGACGACCAGCCAGCCACCTGGGCACGGCTCGACGCCGGCGATGAGCCGATAGGGCAGGTCAGGGCCCCCGCCTCGCTTCTGGGGTGGCACAGGGGCAACCTAACGCGACGGCCCGTCCGCCAGGGGCAGGACGGGCCGTCGGAGTGCGGGACGTCAGCGGCGAAGGCTCCGCCGCATCGGCGCGACCTCGGCGAGCACGGGGGCCGGGGCCTCGACCTCCTTCGGGTAGAGCGAGACGAGGCGGGCCTGCTCCAGGTCGATGACGTCGTCGGCCACCAGGCGGGTCAGCGCGCTCTCGAGCGTCTGCATCCCCTCGTGCTGGTGGGTGGAGACGACGTTGCGCAGCTGGTTGCTCTTGCCCTCCTTGACGAGGTTGCGGACAGCCGAGTTGGCGACCAGCACCTCGTACGCCGCGACGAGCCCGCCCTCGCGACGCGGGAGCAGCCGCTGGTAGACGATGCCGGTCAGTGCGTTGGCGAGCTGCACACGGATCTGCGACTGCCGGTCGGCCGGGAAGACGTCGACGATGCGGTCCAGAGCCTGTGCCGTGTCGTTGGTGTGCAGGGTCGCGAAGACCAGGTGCCCGGTCTCGGCGATCGACAGCGCGAAAGCGATCGACTCGAGGTCGCGCATCTCGCCGACCAGGACGACGTCGGGGTCCTCGCGCAGGGCGGACCGCAGCGCGTCCGGGAAGGACCGGGTGTCGGTCCCGACCTCGCGCTGGTGGACCACGCCGGCGCGGTGCGAGTAGACGTACTCGATCGGGTCCTCGATGGTGATGATGTGGCACGCCCGTGTGGCGTTGATGTGGTCGATCATCGACGCGAGGGTCGTGGACTTGCCGGCCCCCGTCGGCCCGGTGACGAGCACCAGTCCCTGACGGAGCGCGGCGAAGCGCCCGAGGACGGGCGGGAGTCCCAGGTCCGCGAAGGTGGGGATCTCGTGCGGGATGAGCCGCAGCGCGAGCCCGATCGTCCCGGACGCTCGGAAGGCGTTGCCGCGCAGCCGCGCCACCTGGCGCCAGGTGAAGGAGAAGTCGACCTCGGCCCCAGCCGCGAAGGCCGCCTGCTGGTCGTCGGTGAGCAGCTCCTCGAGCAGCCCCTCGGTGTCCTCGGCCGAGATCGGGCCGAACCCGTCCACAGGCCGCAGATCGCCGTCGACCCGGACCATCGGCGACACGCCGGCAGTCACGAGCAGATCGGTGCCCTTGCTGTCCCAGAGCTGCTCGAGCAGCAGGTCGGAGGGCAGGGGCCGGGAGCTGGAGGTCTTGACCATGCCGTCAGAGTGACCGTCCTCGGGGTGACGGCCATCATCCTTTCGGCCAGACTTGACCCGACCTGGTGACTACACCGCTAGGGCTCGGCAGCCGAAGGAGAGATGTGGAACCCGTCCTCCTGGCCCAGGGACTCGTCGTCGACTTCGCGGAGGTCCGCGCCGTCGACGGGTTCGACCTGTCTGTCGCCGCCGGCGCCTCGGTGGCGCTGGTCGGCCGCAACGGCGCCGGGAAGTCCACCACGATGCGCGTGCTCGCGGGCGTGCTGCCGCCCAGCGGCGGTCGGGTGACCGTGCAGGGCGTCGACGCCGGCCACGACCCCGCTGGGGTGCGCTCCCTGGTCGGCTACTGCCCCGACGTCGGCGGACTCGTGCCACGGGCGACCCCGTGGGAGCACCTCCAGCTCGCGGCCCGGCTGCGCGCGATGCCCGACGGCTGGCAGCAGCGGGCCCACGAGCTGCTCGAGCGCTTCGACCTGGCCGCGGCGACCGACCGCGTCACCGCCGGCTTCAGCCACGGCATGGGACGGCGCCTCTCGGTCCTGCTCGCGACCTTCCATGAACCCCGCCTGCTGCTGCTCGACGAGCCCTTCGACGGGGTCGACCCGCTCGGCGTCGAGGCCACCATGGAAGCGATCGCTGCTGCCCGCGCGAGCGGCGCCGCGGTCCTCGTCAGCACCCACCTGCTCCCCCTGGCCATCGAGGCGTGCGAGGAGGCCGTCGTCCTCAAGGGCGGCCGCGTCGTCGGCGCCGCCCGGGCCGAGGAGCTCGCCGGCGACGAGGGACGGGTCCGCTACCGCTCGCTCATCGCATGACCGCTTCCGTCGTACGCGTCGCGAGCCCGGCCGCGCAGCTGCGCGCCCTCCTGGCGCTGCGCTGGACGATGATGCGGGCGCCGGGCGCCAAGCTCGCGATCTGCCTCGGCGGCATCGCCGCGCTCTGGCTGCTGTCGGTCATCATCAGCAGCGCGGGCTCGATCGAGCCTGCCGCGCTCGAGACCGCGAAGGAGCTCGCGCCGACAGCCTTCCTCGGCTTCGGCGTGCTCGCCCTCATCGCTCCGCTGACCGCAGGTGGCGGCGCCGAGATCGTGCCTCCGGACCAGCTCGTCGCCTATCCCGTCCGTCCGCGGACCCACTTCCTCGGCGGGCTCGCGCTCGCACCGGTCAACCTGGTCTGGATCGTGCAGCTGCTGGTGCTGGCCGCCGAGTCGACCTTCCTCACCCAGGGAGGCCGGCCGCTGCTGGGCGGGATGACGACCTTCTCCTTCGTCCTCGCCCTCACCGTCTGCGGCCAGGCGCTTGCGTGGGCCGTCGCCGGGCTGCGCCAGACCCGCTCCGGCCGCCGCGCCGTCGGCGTGATCTCGATCGCGACGCTCGCTACGGCTGTGCTGCTCGTCCGCCTCGGGCAGGGCGACGACCTGCTCGACGCGAGCCCGACGCGCGTCGTCGTCGACGGCATCGTCGCGAGCGACGGCAGCCTCGGCCGCTGGGGCCTGACGACGGCCGGCCTGATCGGGCTCACCGTGCTCGGGCTGGTCAGCGGATCGGCGCTGTGCGGCTGGGCACTCGGCCGGCCCGGCGACGCGGGCGCGACCCATGTCGGGTCGGCCGTCCGTCGCCGCACGGCGGTCCGCAGCCCGCTGCGCGAGCTCATCGCGATGGACCGCGCCAGCGTCTGGCGCGCCCCAGCGCTGCGCCGAGGGGGCCTCGTCCTCGCCGTCCTGCCGGGCCTCATCGCCGCCGGCGCGGC
Source organism: Mycobacteriales bacterium (assembly GCA_030697205.1). Taxonomy (NCBI): domain Bacteria; kingdom Bacillati; phylum Actinomycetota; class Actinomycetes; order Mycobacteriales; species Mycobacteriales bacterium. Next base: position 56,999 of record JAUYQP010000045.1, on the reverse strand, counting down.
TGTGCCGTGGGAGTCGCTCGTCGTCCTCCCCGGCCTGGTCGCCGCGGGAGCGGGCCTGCTCTTCGGCGTCAACGCCTTCTGCCTCGACGCCTCCGGGGCGGTCTGGCTCGCCTCGCTCCCCCACGACCCGCTGCTCGTCGCCCGCTCCAAGCTCATCGTCCTGGCCGAGACCGTGCTCGCTGCGGTCGTCGTCGCCGCGGTGGCAGGGTCGCTGCGCAGCCCTGGGGCGCCCACCGCTGCCGAGGTCACGGCCATTATCAGCAGCGGCCTGCTCTGCACGCTGCTGGTTGTCGCCACCGGCATCCGGATGTCGGTGCTGCACCCGCACCGCGCCGACCTCAACGGCGTGCGCGATGCCGTGGCACCGCCCGGCGCCATGGTGCTCGCGAGCGTCAAGCTCGCCTTCCCGACCGCGCTGGTCGGGATCCTGCTCGGCAGCGCTGCCAGCACCGACGTCGCGTGGCTCGCTCCGGCGCTCGCCGTCCCGCTGATGGTCCTGTGCGTCCTGTCGCTCCGGCACACCCTCGAGCGCTACGCCGACCCGCACGTCCGCGGCCGCATCACCACGCGGGTCTCCGCCGGCTGAGTCGGGGCCGCAGCGCGCGCGGATGTGGCGATCACTCCCACAAGCCCGAGCGCGCATGATCGCCACATCCCCGGAGGGTGTGCGGCACGTCCGCGGAGGAGCGCGTGGGGGTCACCCGCGCAGGTCGCGGGTCCCCTACGGACCGGCGAGCAGGCCGCGTAACCGGGCGGCGAGGACGTCCCAACGCCACTCCCGCTCGACCCACTCGCGCCCCGCAGCGCCCATCGCCCGTGCAGCGACAGGATCCGCGAGCAGCCCGCCCACGGCAGCGGCGACAGCGGCCACCGACGTCCCGTCGACCACGTGCCCTGTCACCCCGTCGAGCACCGCGTCGGGCGACCCGCCCGACCGGCCGGCGACCACGGGCAGCCCCGTCGCAGAGGCCTCGAGGAAGACGATCCCGAGCCCCTCGACCTCGAGCCCGGCGCGCCGGGTGCGGCACGGCATCGCGAAGACGTCACCCGCGTCGTAGTGGGCGGGCAGCTCCTCCCACGGCACCGAGCCGGTGAGGACGACGTCGTCGGCGACGCCGTGCTCGGCCGCGAGCCGCTGAATGCGCGGGTGGTCCGGCCCGCCGCCGACGAGCAGCAGCGCGGCGTCGGGGACCTGCCGCCGGATGAGCGGCAGCGCCTTGACGAGCACGTCCTGGCCCTTGCGCGGGACCAGACGGGAGACGCACACGACGACAGGGCGGTCGCCCAGCCCGAGCTTTCGTCGTACGTCTGAACCTCCCGCGCCGGGGCGGAAGGCCGTGGTGTCGACCCCCGACGGCAGCTGCGCCATCGTGGTCCGGAAAGCCGGCTCGAGCCGCGACCGGGTGTAGTCGCCGAGGTAGGTGACGACGTCGACGTCGCGGCCGATGCGACGCAGCAGCTGGCGGGCGCCGGGCAGCGCAGCCCAGCCGACCTCGTGGCCGTGCGTCGAGGCGACCGCGCGAGAGAGCCCGAGCGGGCGGGCGAGCAGGCCGAGCGGCGCGGCGGCCCCGAACCACACGCGGTCGCAGCCCTCCGCCGACGCGACGGCCCGCGCCCGACGCAGCACCTCGGGGACCGGCAGCATCAGCGACGTCGGGTGCCGGACGACGGGGAAGGGCTGGGCCGCGTCGAAGGCCTCGGCCCCCTTCCAGGCCGGCGCGTAGACGACGAGCTCGCCGTCGGGCTGGCGCGTCGCGAGGGAGTGCACGAAGGCCTGAATGCCGCCGGGTCGCGGCGGGAAGTCGTTGGTGACGACGAGGGTGCGCATCAGCAGCGCAGCCGCTCGTGCTCGCGGGCCAGGGCGATCCGCTGCGGTGACGAAGGGTGGGTGGCGAACAGCGCGAAGGCCAGCGGGTTCGGGTCGAGGTCGGAGAGGTTGGTCGTCGCGAGGCGGCGCTGGCTGTCGACGAAGGTCGCGGCGTCGCAGGTCAGCCCGAGCGCGTGGACGTCGGCGCGGGCCTCGACCTTGCGCGACACGACGTTGGTCACCGGCCCGAGCAGCAGCGTCCCGACCCCGGCGAGCAGCAGCACCAGCGCGATGACCCGCGGGTCCCCCGGACCATCGGCACCTGACCTCCGCAGCAGCGGCCCCCACGACAGCAGCAGCGCCAGGACGACGACCGCTGCAGCGGCACCCAGCGCGCCGAGCAGGGTGCCGACGAGCACGTCGCGCTCCTTGGCGTGCCCGAGCTCGTGGGCGACGACGAGCCGCACCTCGGCAGGCGTGGCCTCGCGCAGGAGCGTGTCGTAGACGACGATCCGGCGCGTCCCGCCGAAGCCGGAGACATAGGCGTTCAGAGCCGTCGTACGACGTGAGGCGTCCGCTACGAGCACGTCCTCGACAGGGACGCCGTCGCGGTCGGCCAGCGCCAGCAGGTCCTCGCGCAGCTGACCGACGGCCAGCGGCTCGAAGCGGTTGAAGACCGGCTCGACGACGACCGGGTAGGCGAAGGACCCCCCGACGACGAGCAGCGCGACGAGCGGCGCCGCGACGAGGTGCCAGATGCGCGGGAGCCGACGGGCCGCCCCGACGGCGGCGAGCAGCACCAGCGCCGTCAAGCCGGCGCCGACACCGATGCCCTTCGCGACGTCGACCGCCCAGCTCCCCCAGGTCTGCGTCGACAGGTCGTAGCGCCGCAGCACGACCTCGCTGCGCGCGTCGAGCGGCAGCGTCACGAGCCGCCCGACGACCCCGAGCGCGAGGGTCCCGAGCAGCACCTGCCACACCCACCCGCCGCCGAGCGGCCGCGCGACCGCCCGCACCAGCCGCCCTCCCAGCGGCGTCAGCCCCAGCACCGCCGACACGACCAGCCCGAGCACCAGGGAGGCGTACGCCGGGGGCCGCACCGCGTCGTGGAACGCCACCTCGCGCGCGACCTGCCCGGTGGTGAAGTCGCGCCCCACGTCGACGACCGGGTCGGCGCCGGGCAGCACCGTCCACGGCACGGTGAGGGCGAGTGCCACCCCGAGAGCGGCGAGCAGCCCGGCGAGGACGAGGGCGGTGGCCCGGCGGCTCATCGCAGCCGCAGCCGCAGGGTGGCCGTCCAGTCCTCGACGAAGTCGGCGGTGCTGCGCCCGAAGGCCTTGCGGAACGCCGCCTCGACGATCGCGTCGCGGTCACCTTCGCGGGCCGCCCCGACGTCGCGGTAGAAGGCGAGCAGCTTCGCGCGGCCGTGGACCTCGGCGAGCCGCAGCACAGCGAGCCAGGCCTGTTCGTAGACCTCCGACAGCTCCTTGTTGGTCGCGTCGAAGTCGCGGTCGGTCGGCAGCGCCTTGGGCACCCGACCGGCTCGCACCGCCGCGCGCAGCTCGCGCGCGGACACCGACAGCGGCAGGTCGACGCCCTGGTAGCCGACGTAGTCGGCGAAGCCCTCGACGAGCCAGGTCGGCATCAGCGGCCCGCTCGCCTTGCGGGTGGCGACGTGCGCGACCTCGTGGGTGAGCACGACCCGGCGCCCGAGGCTGCCGAGCTTGGTGAAGTTCGGCGGGTTGACGATGACCCGGTCGCCGATCGGCTTGTAGTCCGCGCTGCTCTCGAGCTCCGCGGTCGCGACAGCGGCGATCTGGCTGAAGTCGCTGCGGCTGTCGAGCAGCTCGGCGAGCTCGGCCGAGCTGTCCGGGACGAGCACCACGACCTTGCGGGTCCAGTCGGAGCCGAAGACCGCGGTGACCCGCGGGACCGCCGCGTCGACGGCGTCGGCGACCTGGCGCAGGGTGCGGGCCGAGGCCGGATGGCCGAGCACGAGGCAGCGCGCGCCGCGGACCACGACGACGTCCCCGCCGTCCCAGATCCCCGGCGTGCTGGCCTGCCCGACGGCCTTGAAGTCGTCGTCGGACGCGACCAGCCAGCGGCCGGCGCGCTGCACGAAGGTGAAGTACTGCTCGGCCCTGGTGGGCGACGGGTCGTAGCCCTTGAGCTGGTAGCGCAGCACGACGTCGGGCGCCCACCAGCCCGGGCCGCGCAGCGCGTCGACGCGCGCGTCGGGGACGCGCTCGCGGGTCGGGTCGAGGGCGTAGCTCCACGACCCGATCGGGACGTCGGCGAGGGCGTCGAAGACCTTCGCCTGCCGCTTACGGAACGGCGCAGCGGACGGGTCCGGGTCCAGCGTCGCGACGAAGGCGGCGCGGTCGCGACGACGGATCGCCTGCGCGCGGTCGCCGAGCAGCCGCTCGACGGCCGCGGTGCGCACCGCCTCGGGGTCGTCGTCGGGGACGCTGCGGGCCCGGTCCGACGCCAGCCCCGGCAGGGCGGCGTCCTCGTGCAGGACCACGGCCCCGGTGACGCCCGCGGTCAGCTCCAGCGCCGCGAGAACGGCGAGGGCGCGCAGTCGCCACGACCTCCGCGGCTCCGTCACCACCTGATCGTAGGGCGAGCCGGGCAGATCGCGCAGCGGGAGCTCAGGGCCGCAGCGGCTCGAGCGCCGCGTCGGCCTCCTTCAGCGCCGTCGACACCCGACGGGCCGCTGCCCGGGTCGCGGTGTCGGCGCGCTGCAGCGCGGGCCGGGCCTTGTCGAGCGCCTGCCGCAGGTCGCCGACGAGGACGGCGTAGGCCTGTCGCCCCTCCGCCTTGGTGCGGTACCACCCGGCGGTCGAGCGCTCGAGCCAGGTCGCCGAGATCCGGTCGAGGCGGGAGTAGGTCGCCCACGCGCCGTTGCCGGTCTTCCGCAGCGCGTCGACGGCCGCGACCTCGGCGGCTCCGGTGGTGCCGACGGCCGCGAGCAGGCCGCGCTGCGCCTGGTCGAGCGACTGCGCCGTCGTCGCGCCGGTCTCGAGCGCGACGAGCGCGTCGCGGTAGGCCTGCAGACGGGCCGGCAGCGAGGCGAGCGCCTTCGTCGTGGCGGGAGTGGCCTTCGCTGCGCGCTCGCGGGCGGCCTTCGTCGCGGCCGGCTCCCCCGCCGCCGCAGCCTCGTCGACGTCGTCGAGGGCGGTCGCGCCGTCGGCGATCGCCTGGGTCGCGTCGAGGACCTCCCCGCGCGCTGCGCTGACCGCGGTGATGGCCGCGCCGAGCTGGGCGATGCCCGGGTCGACCACCGGCTCCTCGGCGCCGCCGCACCCGGCCAGCGTGAGGACCAGGAGTACGCCGACAACCGCCCGTCGCACCCGCGTCCCGTGCCCCCCGGCCGCGCGGCTCAGTCGTCGTCCCTGGTCGCACCGGTCTGCGTGCTGGGTGTGGCGCCGAGCAGCACGTCGGCCCACCCCGGCACGCTCGCCCGGGCGCCGGCCGCCCGCCGGGCCACGGCGGGGGTGGTCTCGATCGGGTCGTCGGTGACGATGCGCAGCACCCGACGCGGCTCGGCCGGCGGGGGTGCGGCCTGCGCGGCGGCCTGGGCGGGCGGCTTGCGGCGCACCCGGGCCTTGGGCAGCGCGACCGGTGCTGGGGCCGCAGCCTTCCTCGGCGGCTTCGGCGCAGCCTTCTTCGCCGCAGCCGCCTTCGGGGCCGCCTTCGTCACGGCCACCTTCGTCGGGGCCGCCTTCGGAGCGGCCTTGGGGGTCGCCTTCGTGGCGGCCACCGTCGCCGCCACCTTCTTCGGGGCCTTCTTCGGGGCAGCCTTCGGCGCGGCCTTCGGGAGCGCCCGCGTCGGAGCCGCCTTCGGCGTACCCGCTCTCGTGGTGCCCTTCGCCCCCTTCGTGGCCGGGGCCTTCTTCGCGGGTGCGGCGGCCGGCTTGTGCGCGGGCAGCACCGCGCGGTCGCTGTGGCCCATCGCCGCGGAGGCGCTGTCGACTCCGGTGACGATGCGGGTGGCGGGGTCGTAGGTCCACCGGGCGGTGCGGGCACGCGCGCGGGCGACGAAGCGCAGCGCGACCTCCCAGGTGGCGTCGTCGAGGCGGCGCGCGCTCCACTCGACGCTGTCCTCGACGAGCGCGGCGGTCTCGGCCAGCTGGTGGTCGACGACGTCGCCGAGCGGCAGCGCGGAGGCGCCCTTGCGCCCGCGGACCATGAAGGCGGCGCGGGTCTGCTCGATGACGCGCTGGCGCTCGGAGATGACCGGGCCCTCGAAGCGCTCGACGCGGGCGACCGGGACCCCGGCCGACTCGGCGATCTGCTCGGGGGTCTCGCCGGCCCGCAGCCGGGCCTGGATGTCCTTCGGGGTGAGGTCGACCTCGGGCGCGGTGGGCTCACCGGGTCGGCGCAGCTCGCCGCGGACCGCGGCGGTCAGCGGCCCGTCGAGCCGGACCCGATAAGCGCCCTTGGTGGCCGTCGCCGAGGTGGCGAGCACGACCGAGCGCCCGTCCTCGCTCAGCGCGACGACGTGCAGCTCCCGCACCCGGCACCCCTCTCCTCGGACCGCCCCGCCCCGGTGGGTCGGTGCGGCGCGCCATCCTCGCCGCTGGGCGCTGCAGTCACAAGCCGCGTGGCCTCACCGGCGCGTCGTCGGCAGGCGGCCGGCCCACGGATGCCGGCGTAGGGGGTGGCTGATCATGTCGCGACGACACGCCGACGTGTCACGCGAGTCGATCACCATCGAAGCCTGATGGTGATCATCTCGCGACCCCGTCAGGGGCGGGTCGCGCCCGCGTAGTCGTTGCGCTGGGCGCCGCGCAGCTTGACGACGTCGCCGGTCTGCGGGGCGCTGATCATCTTGCCGCCGCCGACGTAGATCGCGACGTGGTGGATCGGGCTGCCGAAGTAGAGCAGGTCTCCGGGCTGCCAGTCGTTGCGCGCCACCTTGCGGCCGCTGGCGAACTGCGCGCGGCTGTTGTGCGGCAGCGACACGCCTGCCTTGCCCCACACCCACATGGTCAGGCCGGAGCAGTCGAAGCGGTCCGGGCCGGCAGCGCCCCACTTGTAGGGCTTGCCGAGCTGGGCGTAGGCCTCGCGCACGGCGACCGCCGCGCGACCACTTGCCGGACCGTTGTAGGTCGCGCGCGGAGCCGCAGCGCGCTCGCGACTGGCGCGCGCTGCGGCGTAGCGCCGGCGCTCGTCAGCCCGCAGACCGCTGAGCAGGCCCTGCTGCTCGCGCAGCTTCTTCTCGATGTCGCTCTTGCGGGCATCGATCCGGCTCTGGATGTCGCGCTGCGCCTGCTCCTGTCGGTCGGCCGCGGCCTGCAGGTCAGCGAGTCGCTTGCGCACGACGGCGACGTCGGCCAGCTGGTCGGCCTGGCTGCGGGCGAGCACCTCGAGGCTGGACGCCCGGTCGAGGAAGACCTGCGGGTCGGTGGTGCCGATGAGCGAGACCGCCGCGTCGGTGCCACCGGAGCGGTAGGCACCGGCGAGCACTGCAGACAGGGTCGCGCGGGCCTGCTCGAGCTTGGCCTGCTCGCGGGCGACGCGCGCCTTCGCGGCGGCACCGGCCCGGGCCGCGGTCTGCAGGACGAGGCGGGCTTCGTTGTAGTCCTCGGCCAGCCGCTCGACCTCGGTGTTGAGGGCGTCGACGCGGCGCTCCACCTCGGCGAGCGAGGGGCGCGGCTCGGCGACGGCGCCCGACGGGGCGACCGCCACACCGGTCGCGACGGCCACGGCAAGACCTGCGGAGACGAGCAAGCGGCGCGTGCGGGAGCTGGGTACGCGGGGGGTCGCCATGACGGCGGCTCTCCTGTCCTTCCGTCGCCCGCCTACCGGGTGAGCTGTCGGGTTCGGGCTCGGAAGCTGCCCTACGACGCCGCACCCCCTGCACGCAGAGGCCCAAGCGCCGATTCACCCCGGGGGAACGGTTGGTTCCCCGGCTCCGCGACCAGGCAGGACCCGGACGCAGACTCGGCGGTGCCCGCGCGCCCGCGGCCCGGATGGGTCGCCGTCACGTGCGGACCGGACGACTCTACCGAGATCGGACTGTGACCGTCGAGTGAGGGAGCCGTGTCGGTGTCAGACGGCGTGCTGGGTGGACCCGTCTCCCGGGCCTGCGCCGTCGCGCAGCCGGGGCAGGCCGAGCCGGACGAGCTGCAGCCGCGGCACGAGCCCGCTGTCGGCGAGGGCGGCGAGGGCGGCCTGCTCGGCGAGATCGACCTCGCGCACGTGCGCGGACGAGCCCGGCGCGTCGAGGAGCACGCTCATGACGCAGTCACCGCAGCGCAGGTCGCGCACCGCGCAGGTGTCGCAGTCGATCAGCATGGTGGGGCCTCTCGGGGGTTGGGCGGTCCGGCGGGGCAGTCCAACGTGCCGGCCCGGCCGACGCTAGGCGGGCCCTCCGACAGGATCAGCGCTCGAGGAGCCTCAGCAGGGCCCGCGCGGCCATGGGACGGGCACCTGCCCGGCGTACGCCGTCGGCGACCTCCTTGTCGCTGGACACCACGACGAGCGGGCGGCCCGCGGGCTCGTGGCGCACCAGCCGGCGCAGGACCTCGTCGGCGGTCTCGCCCTGCCGGCTGAACAGCAGCCGGACCCCGCGCGGTGAGGCGGGCGCGAGCGGCGCGGCCCGGTCGGTGCCGTCGAAGACCAGGGTCGTCTCGGCGCCGGTGCGGGCGGCGAGGGCACCGAGGCCGGCCAGCAGCCGGGCCCGCTGGACGTCGAGCGCGAGCTCGCCGTAGCCGGTCTTGGTGACGTTGTAGCCGTCGACGAGCAGGTGCGTGCCGGGGGCCTGCAGCAGCGCGTCGAGCAGCAGCGGGTCGTCGTCGGAGCGCCCCTGGGCGGAGACCGACGCGGCCACCAAGGCGTAGTCGGCCTCGAGGGCGTCGGCGGGCCGGCCCTCGAGCGGCGCGAGGGCGAGCTCGCGACGCAGCCCGGTCGCGGAGCCGACCAGGGTGTCGAGCAGGACCCGCAGCCGCAGCTCGTCGGCGTTGCGCCCCTCGCGGGCGGCCTGCTTGGCGGCAGCGAGCGCGTCCTCGGCCTCGGTGAGCCGGGTGCGCAGCCGGCGGACCTCCGCCTCGGCCTCGACGAGCCGGGCCGACTCCGACGTGCCCGCCGCGGCGACCGCCTCCTCGGCGGCGACCCGGGCCCGGTCGGCGGTCGCGGCCCGCTCCCCCAGCTCGCGGACCTTGCGGCGCAGCGCGGCCGCGTCGGCCTTGAGGCTCGTCACCTCCGCCGTGGCCCGCTCGGCCTCGGATCGCGCGGCTGCCCTGACCGCCTCGAGCTGCTCGGTGAGCCGGGTGACGGCATCGACGTGCACGGAGGCGTCCTCGACCGCGGCGGTGCGGGCGAGCTCCTCGACGGCCCGCGCGACGTGGGCCTCCCAGCCGGCGGGGCGCAGCAGGTAGGCCAGCGCCGCGACGTCGACGGGGTCCGCGGCCGGCAGCGGCGCGCCGTCGGCGAGCGCGACGGCCAGCCCCGGGAACGCCTCGCCGACCCCCTCGGACACCCGCTGACGGAAGACCGGGTCGGTGGCGAGGGCCGCGGCGAGCGGGGTCGCCGCGAGCCGGGCCCGCTTGGTCGGCGTGAAGGAGCGGAAGGCCCGCAGGGACGCAGGCACCTGCTCGACGGGCAGCGCCGCGAGCCGGTCGGCGGCGACGGCCACGACCCGCTCCCGCACCGCGGGAGGCAGGACCGGGTCTGTCATGCGGTCACGCTAGACCGCGCTGGCTGCGCCCTGCTCGCTTCCGGAGTCGCTGCCGGGACGCGGCACGACCTCGACCTGGTCGACCGCCTTGCACCAGCGGCAGGTGACGTGCTCGACGACCTCGCTGACGACCTCGCGCTCCTCCACGACCGGCTCGCCGGCGAGGTCGACGTGGACGTAGTCCACCGCCCGGGTCGCCCGGGTCACGTCGAAGCGGGTGAGGTTGCCGCACAGCGTGCAGCGCCAGCGCGTGGTGGCACCGGGGACGACGACGGGCACGGCGGCCTTCCGATCGCAGGGAGCGTCAGCCTAGCCAGTCGTGCAGGCAAGGACGGCAGCGTCGTACGCCGTGCGCAACTCCTGCCCGAGGGCGGGCTCGTAGGTGTTGCCGTCCGCCCGGACCCGCACCAGGCCGATGGCGACGACGAGCCGGTCGAGCGCGGCCTTGGCCGTGGCGTCGGCGGTCTCCGCGAGGGGCGCCAACCGGTCCTGGGTCTCGCGCAGCGAGTCCTTGACGGCGGGGTCGACCTTCCCGTCGCCGCCGTCACCGAGCCGCACGGTGTCGCGACCGACCGCGAGGACGTCCTCGGCGGCGAGGCTGCAGGTGCCGGCGACGAAGGCGGACGACGGCGGCTGGGAGATCGTCGGAGTGGGCGTCGCGACCGGCGTCTTCTCGACCGCCTGGCAGGCGGTGAGGGCAGTGCCGGCGAGCAGCGCGACGACGAGCAGGGGGGTGCGCACGGGGTCTCCCTCGAGGTCTGGCCAGGTGTCCGGTCATGCCGCCGGGACGGCCCCTCCACGAGAGGGACCGCCCCGGACGGTAGTGCGGTGCTGGCTAGCGGACGGTGATCGTCGTCGGCTCGCCGCGGTTGATCTGGCCGACGCTGCCGCGCTTGGGGAACACGCGCCAGACGAGGGTCAGCTTCTGGCCCGAGGTCCACGGGATGACGCGGGCCGGGCCGGCGGTGCCGGCGGCGTTGAGCGAGGACTGGCCGAGGCCGGTCAGGCTGCCGTTGCCGTTCACGCGGTAGAGGACCGCGAAGCCGCCCGGGGCTGCCGGGCTGATGCCGGTGACCTGTGCGGTGACCTTGCCACCGGCGCTGGTGAAGCTCTGCGTGAAGCTCACCGGCGAGGCGCCCTGACGCAGGTCGGAGCCCGTGTGCGGGTCGCCGATGTAGGGGAAGACGCCGAGGTACGAGACGTCGTTCTTCGAGACCGCGTCACCGAGACCGGAGACGGCCTTCTTCACGGCCGGGTCCTGGTCCGGCACGAGCAGACCCTCGAGGACCTGCAACGCGATGTCGACGACGTCGTCACCGAGGCGACGGCCGTTGGGGAAGCCCGCGTTGTCACCGGCGACGACGCCGAGGCGGTTGCCCTGGCCGCTGTTGCTGGTGGTCGGCGGGATCGACATGTTGAGACGGAGGTACTCCGCCGGTGCCGGGCTCGCGTTGTTCTTGTTGATCTTGGTGGCGTTGAGGCCGTCGATGCCCGTGAGGAACGCGGCGACGAGGTCGGGGCGGTCGGCGCCCTTGGGCGTCTTGTTGGGGTTCGGGATCTTGTAGAGCAGCTCGATCAGCTGCGGGACCTCGGGGTCCTGCACCTTGCCGAGGAACTGCGCGTCCTTGTCCGGCGTGGACCGGTTGAAGTAGTCCTTGAGGTTGGCCGGGACGACGGCCTCGTTGACGAGCGGGTTGCCCAGGCGCGAGACCTGCTGGAAGGCGCCCGTGTCGTCGGTCGCGTCGGTCGCGTCGGTCGCGCTCGTGGTCGGCGCGGCGTTGGTGGCCTTGAAGGTGCGGGTGGCCTTGCGGCTGGTGGTCGACCAGACACCGATGACCGGGTTGTCGGTGACGTTGCCGGCACCGGCCACGGCCACCTTCGGGACCTGCAGCGCGACCGTGTTGACGTTGTAGCCCGACAGCGTGTCGTAGCCGACCTCGGAGAGGTCACCGCCGTAGAGCAGGTCGAAGATGCGCAGGTCGAGGTAGAACGGGTCGTCGGCCTGGCCGACGTAGGACTTGCCCGCGGCACCGCCGGCGAGCGGCGTGACCGCCTCCTGGCGGAGCTCGACGTAGTCGGGCATGGACGCCACACCGACGTTGCTCGGGGCGACCTTGCCGTCGTTGACGATCGTGACGGGCGTGCCCGCGGTGCCGTTGGTGAACGGGATCGCCTGCAGGTCGTAGGTCTGGCGGTAGAGCAGGTTCGGGTCGTCGAGGTCGGTGACCGGACCGTCGTTGAGCAGGAACGTGCCGTCGACCTTGCCGCGCTCCTGGGCGCCGCGCTTGTCGACGTCGGCGAACGTCCAGCGGTAGACGATGTCGGCCTTCGCGTCACCGTTGTTGTCGACGTTGATGTCGTAGGCCGCGTCGGTGTCCCACGGGAAGAAGTTGGGGCCGCCGCCGGGCTCGGAGAACGGCGCCCAGTTGGCGACGAAGGTCACCGAGCTGGCGTCGTCGGGGCTGACGAAGGCGTAGGTGTCGGTGTTGTCGACCGCGGGGTCGCCGAGGATGTACGGCGCCTCGCGGTGGCTCGAGGCCGAGCTGGTGCCCGGGCCGAGCAGTGCGCAACCGCCGGCGACGGTCGCGCCAGCGGTGAGGACCGCCAGAGCGCGTCGTCGCGCCGGTGTCCTGAGAGTGCGTGCCATGGGTCTCCTTGTGTTGGACGTCCTTCCCACGCCGTTCGCGCGAGAGCGACCAGCGGATGGGACCCTTGCTGTGTCCTGACGGCCACAGTCCGATTGCGGCTGGCACGCGAACGCTGTCCGACACCACCCACCCCCGCGACTCGGAGGACACCCGCGTGCATCGCCTCGCCCGTCGCGCCACCGTCGGCGTCGCGATCGTCGGGCTCGCCGCGGCGCTGCTCGTGGTCGGCGCGGTCGCCGGTGGGGGCACCCCCGAGCCGGCCCCGCCCACGGCCCCGACGGTCACCGAGGCAGCCGACCCGCTCGACGCGGCGATCACCGACCTCACCGCGACCGTCACTCGGATCCCGAAGAACTTCCGGGCCTGGCACGAGCTCGGCTCGGCCTACGTCCAGAAGGCCCGCCTCACCGCCGACCCGTCCTACTACGGCCGCGCCGAGACCGCCTTCGCCCGCTCGCTCGCGATCCGGCCCACCCCCGACGCGCTCACCGGCCAGGCGACCCTCGCGGCCGCGCGCCACGACTTCGCCGACGCGCTGCGGCTCGCCGACGCGGCCCTGCGCGACAACGACTTCTCGGCGACCACCTACGGCGTGAAGACCGACGCGCTCGTGGAGCTCGGGAGGTACGCCGAGGCGGCCCGCGCGGTCGACCGGATGGTGCAGCTGCGACCCGGCACCGACGCCTACGCCCGGCTCTCCTACGTCCTCGAGCTGCGCGGCGACGTCGCGCAGGCCAAGGCGGCGATGGAGCAGGCCCGCGAGGACGCCGTCGCACCGGCCGACCAGGCGTTCGCGTCTCAGTACCTCGGCGAGCTCGCCTGGGCCTCCGGTGACCTGACAGCCGCGAAGGCCGCCTACGACCGCGCGCTCGCCGCCGACCCGTCGTACCTCCCGTCGTTGGCGGGACGCGCGAAGGTGCTCGCGGCGCAGGGCGACCCGACGGCCGCGCTCGCCGACTACCGCGAGGTCGTGTCGCGGCTCCCCGCCCCGCAGTACGTCACCGAGCTCGGCGAGCTGCTCGAGGCGACCGGGCAGACCCCGGCGGCGCAGCAGCAGTACTCCGTCGTGCGGGCCACCCAGCAGCTGTTCGCCGCGGCCGGCGCCGACGTCGACACCGAGCTGGCCGTCTTCGAGGCCGACCACGGCACGCCTGCCGCCGCCGTCGCCTCGGCCGCCGCGGCCTACCGCTCGCGGCCCCATGCGGTCTACGTCCAGGACGCCTACGCCTGGGCGCTGCACGCCGCCGGCCGCTCCCGCGAGGCGCTGCCGATCGCGAAGCAGGCGGTGCGGACCGGCTTTCGCAACCCGTCCTTCCAGTGGCACCTCGGGGCCATCGCGGCCGCCGCCGGCGACACCACCCTGGCCCGCACCGCGCTGACCCGCGCGCTCGAGCTCAACCCGGCCTTCAGCCCGCTGCACGCCCCGCGCGCGAAGGCGCTGCTCGCCTCGCTGCCGTCCTCGTGAGGCGCCTCGTCGCAGTGGGCCTGCTGACGGGGGCGCTGCTGCTCCCGACCGCGGCGTGGGCGCACCCGCTCGGCAACTTCACGACCAACACCGCCGACCGCCTGGTCGTCGACGGCTCCGGCGTCGCGGTCACCCACGTCGTCGACCTCGCCGAGATCCCGACCGTGCAGCTGCGCGAGACCGCCGACACCGACGGGTCGGCGTCGCTGTCGGACCCCGAGATCACGGCGTACGCCGGGACCCTGTGCGCCCAGGTCCTCCCCCAGCTGGAGCTCGTGGTCGACGGCTCCCCCGCGCCGCTGCGGCTGGAGTCCTCGTCAGGCCGCTCCCTGCCCGGTCAGGCCGGCCTCACGACGACCCGGCTCGAGTGCGCGCTGCGCACCGACACCCGCCCGGCGCGATCACTCGCCTTCACCGACTCCTCCGCCGCCGACCGCACCGGGTGGAAGGAGGTCACCGCCGACACGCTGTGCGGGGAGGTGGTCGCCTCCGACGTACCTCTCGAGTCCCCGTCGCAGCTGCTCCTCGCCTATCCCGAGGAGTCACTGCAGTCGCCGCCGGACGTCCGCACCGCCGCCGTCTCCCTCGCGAGTGGTCCCTGCCGGACCGGGGCCGCGGGAGACACCGCGCCCGACGTCGCCGCGCCGCGCGGGGTCGACCGGCTGACCGCGGAGTTCACCGCGTTCGTCGGCCGCGACGACCTCGGGCTGCTCACCGGGCTGGGGGCGCTCGCGCTGTCGGTGCTGTTCGGATGCCTGCACGCGCTTGCCCCCGGCCACGGCAAGACCGTCATGGCGGCCTACCTCGTCGGCACCCGCGGCACCCGCCGGCAGGCCCTGCTGCTCGGCGCCTTCGTCACCGTCAGCCACACCGCGTCGGTGCTGCTGCTCGGCCTGCTCATCAACCTCGGCACCCTGGTCGCCCCCGAGCGCGTCGTGCCCGCCACCGAGGTGCTGTCCGGCGTGCTGCTCGTCGCCATCGGTGCGTGGCTGCTCACCGGGGCGCTGCGCCGTCTGCGCGGCACCCCCGACCACGACCACCCCGCCGCGGTCCCCGCCGCGGGACGTGGCGATCACGCGCGCTCAGCCCCCCACGGTGATCGCCACATCGCCCACGACCACCCCCACGGTGATCGCGACCACCCCCACGACCACCCCCACGAGCCCGTCGCCTCAGCCTCCGCGGGAAGTGGCGATCATGCGCGCTCAGCCCCCCACGGTGATCACCACATCCCGCACGACCACGAGCCCGTCGCCCCCGCCTCACCAGGACGTGGCGATCATGAGCGCTCGGACCCCGACAGTGATCACCACATCCCGCAGGAGCCTGCGACCGGACCCGTGCTCGTGCACAGCCACGGCGGCCGAGCCCACAGCCACGCCCCGCCCCCCGACCGTCCCCTCACGTGGCGGTCCCTGGCCACCATGGGCGTCGCGAGCGGCATCGTCCCGAGCCCGTCGGTGCTCGTGGTCCTGCTCGGGGCGACCGCGCTCGGCCGCGCGCCCTTCGGCGTACTGCTCGTCCTGGGCTACGGCATCGGGATGGCGGCCACCCTCGTGGCCGCCGGCCTGCTGCTGCTGCGCGCGCAGGGCGTCGCCGAGCGCCGCGGTTGGCGACTCGCCCGCACCCGCCGGCTCGGTCGGCTGCTCCCGGCCCTCACCGCCGGCGTCGTCGTCCTGCTCGGCCTCGCGCTCGCCGTGCGCGGTCTCGGCACTGCCCGCGACGTCTTCTGACCTGACCGGCGGGCCGACCGCTCGGCCACGGAAATGAACCGCGCGGGCCGCCCGGACGGATGCATGACACAAGCAGTCGGGCGATTCGTCCGATTCATACGTGAGGAGCACCATGTCCCGTCTCCGATCGACCCCGCGCCGCGCCGGGTCCCTGATGCTCGCGTCCGGTCTGGCGATGACCGGCAGCGCGCTGGTCCTGGCTCCCGGCACCTCCAGCGCCTCCAGCCACCGCGAGGCCCCCCTGACCTCCGCAAACCCGCTCGTCGACAACACCGACACCTACGCCTTCGTCAGCCCCGACGCCCCCGACACCACGACGCTCATCGCCAACTGGACGGGCTTTCAGGACCCGTCCGGCGGCCCGAACTTCTACCCGTGGGGCGCGGAGGGCTACCGCTACGACATCAAGGTCGACAACGACGGCGACGCACTGCCGGACCTCACCTACCGGTGGACGTTCACCAACGTCGACAAGCGCGGTGGCGAGACGTTTCTCTACGCCAACGGCCCGGTGAACTCCTTCGACGACGCGACGCTGCTGTTCAAGCAGACCTACACGCTCGAGGTCCTCGACGGCGACGGCATGGCGAAGACGCTGGTCGACACCGGCAAGGTGGCCCCGAGCAACGTCGGCGAGGCGACGATGCCCAACTACGCGTCCCTGCGCGACGAGGCCATCGAGTCCGTGGACGGCGGCGGCAGGAGCTATGTCGGCCAGGCCGACGACCCGTTCTTCCTCGACCTGCGCGTCTTCGACCTGCTCTACGGCGCCGACCTGTCCGAGGCCGGCAACGACACGCTGACCGGCTACAACGTCAACACGGTCGCGCTGCAGGTCCCGACCGCGTCCCTCACCGAGGGCGGCGACGGCAGCGGCATCGTCGGCGTCTGGAGCACGACCGAGCAGCAGACGCTGACCCTCACTCCGGGCAAGGCGACCCCGAGCGGCGACTTCGTCCAGGTCTCGCGCCTCGGCAGCCCGCTCGTCAACGAGGTCGTCCTCCCGGCCAACCTCAAGGACGCCTTCAACTCCCTCACGCCCGACAAGGACGGCTCCGTCATGGAGGCCGTCGCGCGCGTGAGCGACCCCGAGGTCCCCAAACTCCTCGAGGCCATCTACAAGGTGCCGGCCCCCGCCGCCCCTCGCGACGACCTCGTCGCCGCCTTCCTCACCGGCATCAAGGGCCTCAACCAGCCGCCGAAGGTGACGCCGTCGGAGCAGCTGCGCCTCAACACCACGATCGCGCCGGCAGCCACCGCCAACCGCCTCGGCGTCCTCGCCAAGGACACCGCGGGCTTCCCCAACGGCCGCCGCCTCACCGACGACGTCGTCGACATCGAGCTGCAGGCGCTCGTCGGCGCGGTCCGTACCGGCACGATCGTGGAGGCGCTCGCGGCCGGTGACGGCGTCAACGAGAACGACCTCGCCTTCGGCAGCGCGTTCCCCTACGTCGCGCTCCCGCACTCCGGCTCGAGCACCCAGGCGCGCGGCAGCTCCGCCGGCACCACCTCCGGCAACAGCACGGGCAACAGCGCAGGTGGGACGGCGACCGCTCCTCAGGGCGGCGTCTCGACCGGCTTCGGTGGCAGCGCCGACGGCGGGCTCCCGGTCCTGCCGGTGACCCTCGCGGTCCTCGGTGCGGCCCTCGCCGGCTCGGGCCTGCTCCTGCGCCGCCGCACCAGCGTCACGGTCTGATCCCCATGGCGACCGGCGCAGGACGAGGACTCGACCCCTCTCGTCCTGCGCCGGCTCGCCGGTGGCGCACCCCCGCGCTGCAGGCGGTGGTCCTCGCTGCAGTGCTCGCCACCGACCTCGTGCTCGTCGACGCGGCGCGCAAGGACCTCGCCGCGGAGCGCGGCGCGGGACCCGTCGTCGCGGTGGCCGTCTCGGAGCGACGGGCGGCGGCTCCGATCCGGATCGGGATCCCCCGGCTGAAGGTCACGAGCTCCCTGATCGGGCTCCGCAAGGACCGCGCCGGCCGGCTGCAGGTCCCTGCCGACCCGATGCGCGCCGGCTGGTACGCGCAGGGCCCCGCCCCCGGCGACAAGGGCCCAGCGGTCATCGCCGGCCACGTCGACAGCTTCCGCGGCCCCGGTGTCTTCGCCCGCATCGACGAGCTGCGCAAGGGCGACACGATCAAGGTACGACGCGCCGACGGCTCGCTGGTCACCTACGCCGTGACCCTGGTCCGCACCTACGCCAAGCGCGACTTCCCCACTGAGCTGGTCTATCGCGGCGACGGAAAGGAGTCCCTGCGGCTCGTCACCTGCGGCGGAGACTTCGACCGGCGCAGCAAGAGCTACCGCAGCAACGTCGTGGTGTTCGCCAAGCCCGTCTGAGGTCGATCGCGCGGCGCGGCGTACACCGTCCTGTCGGACGAGCGCCCTACCGTCCGACAGGTGATCCCGGTGCAGGCGACCTTCGACGAACTGGGCACGCCGCTGCGCGACGCGACCTTCGTCGTGGTCGACCTCGAGACCACCGGCGGCAGCCACAAGGACTGCCACATCACCGAGATCGGCGCGGTGAAGGTGCGCGGCGGCGAGGTCCTCGGGGAGTTCCAGACGCTGGTCAACCCCGACCGCGCGATCCCGCCCTTCATCGCGGTCCTCACCGGCATCACCGACTCCATGGTCGCGGGCGCGCCGCGGCTCGACCAGGCACTGCCGGCGTTCCTCGAGTTCGCGCGCGGCACCGTGCTGGTCGCCCACAACGCGCCCTTCGACCTGGGCTTCCTGCGCGCCGGCTGCGACCAGCTCGGCCTCGACTGGCCCGGCTTCGACTCCCTCGACACCGCGCGCCTCGCCCGCCGCGTCCTCACCCGCGACGAGGCCCCCGACTGCAAGCTCTCGAGCCTCGCCCGGCTCTTCCGCGCCGACGTCACCCCCTGCCACCGCGCGCTCGCCGACGCGCAGGCCACCGTCGACGTGCTCCACGGGCTGATGGCGCGCCTCGGCAACCTCGGCGTGCACAGCCTCGAGGAGCTGCGGACCTTCTCCGCGACGGTCACTCCGCAGCAGCGCCGCAAGCGCCACCTCGCCGACGCGATACCGACCGCGCCGGGCGTCTACCTCTTCCGCGACGCCCGCGACCGGGTCCTCTACGTCGGCAAGAGCACCAACCTGCGCTCACGCGTCCGGCAGTACTTCACCGCGTCGGAGATGCGCTCGCGGATGGCCGAGATGGTCGGCATCGCCGAGCGCGTCGACCCGGTCGTGTGCGCCACCCCCCTCGAGGCCGAGGTCCGCGAGCTGCGACTCATCGCCGAGCACCGGCCGCGCTACAACCGCCGCTCGAAGTTCCCCGAGCGCGCCGTCTGGGTGAAGCTCACCGTCGAGGCCTTCCCGCGGCTCTCGCTCGTCCGCGCCGTCCTCGACGACGGCGCGACCTACCTCGGCCCCTTCGGCTCGACCCGCACCGCCGAGGCCGCCGTCGCCGCTGTCCACGAGGCGCTCCCGCTGCGCCAGTGCACCACGCGGTTGTCGACCCGCCGGCCGTCCCCCGCCTGCGTGCTCGCCGAGATGGGCCGCTGCGGCGCGCCGTGCCAAGGCCTGGAGAGCGTCGAGGCGTACGCCGACCACGTCGCCGCCTACCGCACCGCCGTGACCACCGACCCCGGCGCGCTCGTCGCGGTGCTGACCCGCCGCATCGAGGCGCTCGCCGCCGACGAGCGGTTCGAGGACGCGGCCGCCCAGCGCGACCGACTGGCCGCGCTGGTGCGGGCCGTCGCCCGCCAGCAGCGGATCGTGTCGCTGACCTCGGTGCCGGAGCTGGTGGCCGCGCGACCCACCGCGGACCTGGGGTGGGAGGTCGCGGTGGTGCGCCACGGCCGGCTCGTCGCGGCCGGCACCATCCCGCGCGGTGCCCACCCGGCGCCCTACGTCGACGCGCTCGTCGCCACCGCCGAGACCGTCGTGCCCGGCCCGGGGCCGCTGCCGGCCGCGACCGCCGAGGAGGTCGGCTGCGTGCTGCGCTGGCTCGAGACCGACGGCACCCGCCTCGTCCGGCTCGACGGCGTGCTGGCCTCGCCCGCCCACGGGGCCGGCGGGCACCGCAGCTTCCTCGACGCCGTCGGCGAGGCTCGCGGCAGTGCGGACCCCTTCGCGGACCGCCGTGGCCTGCGGCCGCTCGCCCGCCCTGCTCGCGCGTCGGCGTGAGGCCGCGCGTGCGTCCTACGCCGTCGTGGGTAGGTTCGGGGCTGTGATCACAGCCATCGTCATGGTGTCCGCCGCGGTCGACCGCATCCCCGAGGTCGCGCAGGCGATCGCCGACCTCGACGGGGTGAGCGAGGTCTACTCCGTCGCCGGCGACGTCGACCTGGTCGCGATGGTGCGGGTCCGCAAGCACGAGGACCTGCACGACACCATCGCCGGGCGGCTCAACAAGGTCGACGGGGTGCTGTCCACGCAGACGCTCATCGCCTTCCAGGCCTACTCCCAGCACGACCTCGAGTCGACCTTCTCCCTCGGCATCGAGCCCTAGGGCGGGCTGCCACCCCCGGCCGGTGATCATCAGGGGATCTGCACGCGCGACACGGCGTGTCCCCGTGCAGACCCCCTGTTGATCATGGGAGTGCGGGGCGGGCGCGGGGCGGCCGCGGCAGCGTCAGAGGCGCAGGGACTGGCTGACCGCGGTCCAGGTCGCGAGCGCGCGCTCGGCGGACCCGGAGGCCAGCGACTCCGTGGCCCCGGCCAGCCCCTCTCCCAGTCGGGCCTCCAGCGGGCCGGACCCGCCCGCGTGGGCGGCCAGCGCTGCGGCGGCGTTGAGCAGCACCGCGTCGCGGACCGGACCGGTCTCCCCCGCGAGCAGGCGGCGGCAGACCGCGGCGTTGAAGGCGGCGTCCTCACCGCGCAGGTCCTCGAGCGTGGCGCGGGCGATCCCGAGGGCCGCCGGGTCGAAGCGCTCCTCGACCACCGCCCCGCCGGCGACCACCCAGACCGTCGAGGGCCCGGTCGTGGTGAGCTCGTCGAGGCCGTCGTCGCCGCGGAAGACGAGCGCGTCCGCGCCCCGAGCGGCCAGTACCCCGGCCATCACCGGCGCGAGCCGCGCGTCGGACACCCCGACGGCCTGGGCCATGGGGCGGGCCGGGTTGGTGAGCGGCCCGAGGACGTTGAAGGCGGTAGGGATCCCGATGTCGCGACGGGCGACGGCCGCGTGGCGCATGCCCGGGTGGAAGACCGGCGCGAAGCAGAAGGCGATCCCGGCCTGCGCGAGGCAGGGCCCGACAGCCGCGGGCGGGAGGTCGACGACGACCCCGAGCTCCTCGAGCAGGTCGGCCGAGCCGCAGGCCGACGACGCCGCGCGGTTGCCGTGCTTGACCACCGGCACGCCCGCCCCGGCGACGACCAGCGCGGCCATGGTCGACAGGTTGACGGTGTGGGAGCGGTCGCCGCCGGTGCCGCAGGTGTCGACGACCCGGCCGGGCACCTCCACCGTGGCCGCCTCGCGCAGCATCACCTGCACCAGGCCGGCGATCTCTTCGGGCGTCTCGCCCTTGGCCCGCAGGGCGACCACGAAGGCCGCGAGCTGCGCGGGGCTGGCCTCGCCGCCCATGACCTCGCCCATCGCCCAGGCGGTGTCGTCGCTGGTGAGGTCCTCGCGTCGCAGCAGTGACGACAGCAGCGTGGGCCAGCTGGTCAGTGCGGGACCGCCTGGCGCCGCACGGGCAGGCCGCGCTCGCGGTCGCGCAGAGCGCCCGCGACCGCAGCGGCGAGCTGCGGGGCGTCGATCGGGAGCGGCACGACGGCGTCGGCGAGCGACCAGGTCGCGAGCCAGACGTCGTCCTTGCGGGCGACGAGCACGAGGGTCGCCGGGGCGTCGGCGATCTCGTCCTTGAGCTGCTTGGCGAGGCCCAGGCCACCGGTCGGCCACGCCTCGCCGTCGAGCACGACCAGGTCGATGCCGCCCGCGTCGACCGCCTTGACGACGGCGGCGCCGGTCGCGGCCTCGACCCACTCGAGCCGCGCCAGGTCGCTCGCGGGGCGCCGACCGACCGCGGTGCGGACCGCGTCGCGGACCGCCGCGTCGTCGCTGTAGACGAGGACGGTGAGGGCGCTCATGCGCGCGAGCCTAGCGAGGCGTCACCGGTGGCGCGTGCCGGGGCCCTTCCACGGGATGTCGAGGGTGTGGGCGTAGCAGTTGGGGCCCTGGTTGTACGACGACAGCCGGCTCCCGCACACCGCGCAGGCCGCCCCGGCCCCCGAGCGCGCCCGCTCCACGGGCTTGCCCGTCGTTCCCGCCAGTCGAGTCCCGCTCGCCACGCCTCGTCCCCCTTGCGCTGGGTGCACCGAGTGTGTCCCGGGTCACACCGGGTGACAGTAGGCAGGACGCGCTGTGTAGGTCAAGAGCTCTGACGAACCCGTCGTCGCAGGTCAGGACGTGTTACCCATGGGTAGGGGCGCCTGCAGGGCGTCCCACCCGAGGGCGTCTCCCCCGAGCCGCTGGGCGAGCCCGGCCATCCGGGTCCGCTCCTGCGCGACACCGAGCGCCGTGAGCGACTGCGACCGCTGCACGAGCAACCGACCCTCACCCCCGACCAGGGCGTACGACGGGTCGAGCAGCTCGGCGAGCGCCTCGCGCCGCGGCTCCAGACCGCTGAGGTGGTGACGGAGCAGGACCGGCCGGTCGGGGTCGGCGCGGCCGTCGGCCAGGCTCGCGGCGACGACCGCGCTGTCGGCGGCGGCGGGGTCGAACGAGCTCGCCACGACGACCAGCCCCGGGTCGTCGGCCCGCACGTCCGCGACGACCGCGGGCCGCCGGAAGCGCGACAGCAGCCCCATCAGGTCGGGGCGCTCGCGCGGTCGAGCCGGTCCAGCCGCCGGTCCTCCCGCGCGGCCTCCCGCTCCGAGGCCCGCATCCACTGGGTGAGAGTGACGGCGAGGAAGAGCAGCCCGACGAGGTCTCCGGAGGCCCACAGCAGCCCGCCGCCGACCTGCTGCTGGAAGACGGCCTCCGACACGGGGTGCAGCGCGAGGTAGTGGTCGCGGGCGATCAGGCTCGACCCGCTCGCCGGCACGCTCATGATCGCCACGCCCAGGAAGGCGTGGAAGGGCAGCGTGGCCGCGAGCAGCAGCATCCGCATCGGGTAGGAGCGCCGGCCGGGGACCGGGTCGATGCCGAGCAGCGGCCAGAAGAACAGCGAGCCGACCGCGAGGAAGTGCAGGTGGAGCGCCTCGTGGAGGTAACCGCTGTCGAGCGTCGCGTCGTACCAGCCGGTGAAGTAGAGCGCGAACGGGCTCGCGACGAACAGCAGCCACGGCACCAGGGGGAAGGTCAGCAGCGCCGCGACCCGGGAGTGCAGCAGCGCCATCAGCCAGCCGCGCGGGCGCGCCGGCAGCGTGCGCAGCGCGAGGGTGACCGGAGCGCCGAGCGCGAGGAAGACCGGCGCGACCATCGCGAGCAGCATGTGCTGGACCATGTGGGCGCCGAACAGCGACGTGTCGTACGCCGCCAGGCCGCTCAGCAGCGCGATCGCGATCGTGCCGAGCCCGAGCCCGACGAAGGCCAGCGTGCGCAGCGGTGACCAGGAGTCGCCCCGGCGACGCAGCCGCGTCACGGCGTACAGGTAGAGGGCTGCAGCGACCAGCAGGGCGGTCAGCGGGAGCACCTCGGCACGGGCCTCGGAGAGCAGTACCCCCGCCGAGAAGCCCGGCAGCTCGGTCGCGTGCGCGAGGGGCCCGGTCACCCCTTCAGGGTAGGTGTGACACAGCACTCCGGCGCGCCGGGGCACCCCGCGTGGAAAGCGGGCCGCGGGGCTGGCAGACTGCCCGACGTGGCTGCTACTGCTGTGGGATCGACGACCGGACACGGCTCGTTGACGCGTCCCAACATGGTGTCCGTCGGCACGATCGTGTGGCTCTCCTCGGAGCTGATGTTCTTCGCGGCGCTGTTCGCGATGTACTTCACGATCCGCTCCGTCACGGGCGTGACCGAGACCGGGCTCGACAACTGGCCCCCGGTGCCGGTCGAGCTCGCCGTGGGCTACTCCCTGGTCTTCACCGTGATCCTCGTGCTGAGCTCGGTGACCTGCCAGATGGGCGTGTTCGCGGCCGAGAAGGGCGACGTCTACGCCATGCGGCGGTGGTATGTCCTCACGCTGCTCATGGGCCTGGTGTTCGTGCTCGGGCAGGCCAACGAGTACCGCATCCAGTACGCCGAGGACATGCGGATCGACAGCCACGGCTACGGCTCGGTCTTCTACCTGACCACCGGCTTCCACGGCCTGCACGTCATCGGTGGGCTGTTCGCCTTCGTCTTCGTGCTGCTGCGCTCGCTCGTGGGCCGCTACACGCCGGAGAAGGCCACCAGCGCCATCGTGACCTCGTACTACTGGCACTTCGTCGACGTCGTGTGGATCGGGCTCTACGCCACGATCTACATCATCCAGTGAGGACGACCGTGAAGACCCGTCTCTCCCGCTTCTCCAGCTACGGCGTGCTCGCGCTCGCGCTGGTCACCACCGGTGGGCTCTACACCGCGGTGGCCTCGCCGAGCGCGGCCCGCGGCACCGCCGACGAGGCCCAGTCGCTCGCGGTCAAGGAGGGTCGGGCGCTCTACGCGACCGGCTGCTCCACGTGTCACGGCCTCAACTTGCAGGGTGGCGCCGGTGGCCCCAGCCTGGTCGGTGTGGGTGCAGCGTCGGTGGTCTTCCAGGTGGAGAGCGGTCGCATGCCGCTCGTCGCCGGGCAGGTCCAGGCGCCCCGCAAGGAGGCGAAGTACACGCCCGAGGAGACCGACCAGCTCGCGGCCTTCATCCAGACGCAGGGCGGCGGACCCGAGGTCCCGGACCAGCTCCAGGACGACGGCCAGCTCGCGCTCGGAGGCGACCTGTTCCGCACCAACTGCGCGTCCTGCCACAACAGCGCCGGCTCCGGCGGCGCGCTGTCCTACGGCAAGTACGCCCCCGCGCTGCGCCCTGCCTCGGCTCGCGTGATCTACACCGCGATGCAGTCCGGCCCCGAGTCGATGCCGCGCTTCGGTGACAACCAGCTGACCCCCGAGGAGAAGCGGGCCATCACCTCCTACGTCCGCTTCGTCACCCAGTCCGCGCAGCCGGGCGGTAACAGCCTCGGCAAGCTCGGCCCGGTGCCCGAGGGCCTGGTGATCTGGCTCGTCGGGATCGGCCTGCTCGTCCTCGTCACCCTCTGGATCGGAGCGCGCGCATGAGCGACGAGTCCATCAGGGACCGCTTGAAGTCCCCCGCGTCCTCGGACCAGGCCAACAGCGGCGGCGACAGCCGCCACAGCGAGCTGTCCAGCGCGGACTTCCAGCAGACCCACTCCACGCCTGCCGACCCCGGTCAGCGGGTCGCCCACGGCGGCACCGCGGTCCTGCACGAGGAGACCAGCGGTCTCGCCCACCACGACCTCGACCCCGATGAGGCCGCTGCGGCGGAGCGCAAGATCGCGTTCCTCTTCCTGCTCTCGGTCCTCGGCGTCGTCGGCTTCTTCGTCGTCTTCTGGTTCGCGCCGTTCCAGTTCGGCGTCGAGGAGGACAACGAGTACTACACGCCGCTGCTGGGCGTGACGATGGCGCTCGCCCTGGGCGGCATGGGTGCCGGCGCCGTCCTGTGGGCCAAGACGCTCATGCACGGCGAGGAGACGGTCCAGGAGCGCCACGACCTCGCGTCGTCGCCGGAGGACCGCGCCGAGACCGGTCAGCTGCTCAAGGACGGGCTCGCCCAGACCCAGCTCGGCCGCCGCAAGCTGCTCACCGGCTCGCTGCTGCTCGCCGGAGCGACGCTTCCGGTGCTTGCCGTCGTACCCCTCGCGGGTCTCGGCAAGTGGCAGCACAAGGAGCGCTCGCTCGCCACCACCGCGTGGGCCAAGGGCGTGCGCCTCGTGCGCGAGAACGGCACGCCCGTCCGGCTCGGCGACCTGCAGGTCGGCGGCGCGGAGTCGGTCTTCCCCGACGTCGCGAGCGGCGCGAAGTACGCCGACTCCGCCGTCCTGCTCATCCGGATGCGCCCCGAGGAGCTCAAGCCCTCGCGCAACCCTGATGACTGGGCGATCGACGGCCACGTCGCCTACTCCGTCATCTGCACCCACCTCGGCTGCCCGGTCAAGCTCTACGAGCAGCAGACGCACAACCTGTTCTGCCCCTGCCACCAGTCGACCTTCAAGGCCGACGAGGGCTGCAAGGTGACCTTCGGCCCGGCCGCGCGCCCGCTCCCCCAGCTGGCGCTGGCGCTCGACGACGAGGGCTACTTCGTGGCACAGGGCGATTTCGCGGAGCCGGTCGGTCCCAGCTACTGGGAGCGCCGGGACGACTACCTGAAGGACCTCTGATGGCTGCCACCGCTGTCCGGAAGAACCCCGCCGAGAAGGCCGCCGACGTCACAGCCGGCTGGGTGGACGACCGGCTGAGCTCCTCGGGCTTCGTCAAGCGCGCGGTCAACAAGGTCTTCCCGGACCACTGGTCGTTCATGCTGGGCGAGATCGCGCTCAACAGCTTCATCATCCTGCTGCTGACCGGCACCTACCTCACGTTCTTCTACGAGGCCTCGGTCCAGGAGGTCATCTACGACGGCTCCTACACCCCGCTGCGCGGCCTGCCGATGTCGGCGGCCTACGCCTCGACGCTCGACATCTCCTTCGACGTCCGCGGCGGCCTGATCATGCGGCAGATCCACCACTGGGCGGCGCTGCTGTTCATGGCGTCGATCGTGGTGCACCTCATGCGGGTGTTCTTCACCGGCGCCTTCCGCAAGCCGCGCGAGCTCAACTGGGTCATCGGCGGCACGCTGCTCATCCTCGGCATCGTCGAGGGCTTCGCCGGCTACTCCCTGCCCGACGACCTGCTGTCCGGTACCGGCCTGCGCATCGCCTACTCCATCGCGCTGTCGATCCCCGTCGTCGGCACCTGGGCGGCGTTCCTCGTCTTCGGCGGAGAGTACCCCGGCGACGCGATCATCGAGCGGCTCTACGCGATCCACATCCTGCTCGTGCCAGGGATCATCCTCGGGCTCATCACCTTCCACATGATGATGATCTGGTACCAGAAGCACACCCAGTTCGCCGGCCCGCGCCGGACCGAGACCAACGTCGTCGGGACCCGGTTCTTCCCGGTCTTCGCGACCAAGGCAGGCGGCTTCTTCTTCCTGGTCTTCGCGGTGCTCGCCCTGCTCGGCGGGCTCGCCCAGATCAACCCGGTCTGGTTGTTCGGCCCCTACGACCCGTCGCAGGTCACGGCTGGCTCGCAGCCCGACTGGTACGTCGGCTGGCTCGACGGCTCGTCGCGCCTCATGCCCAACTGGGAGATCCGCGAGTTCGGCTACACCATCCCGCTCAACATCTTCCTGCCGGCCGTCGTCATGCCTGGCCTGATCTTCAACGCTCTGATCCTCTACCCCTGGATCGAGCAGCGGCTGACCGGCGACAAGGCCGTCCACAACATCCTCGACCGCCCGCGCGACGTGCCGGTCCGCACGGCCATCGGCGTCATGAGCATCGTGTTCTACGTGCTGCTCATGCTCGGTGGTGGCAACGACCTGCTGGCGGTCACCTTCGGGATGTCGGCGCAGACGATCACCTACTTCCTGCGGGTGGCGCTGTTCGTCCTGCCACCGCTGGCCTATGTGCTCACCAAGCGCATCTGCCTGGGCCTGCAGGCCTCGGACGACGAGCTCGTCCACCACGGCATCGAGTCCGGCACGATCCGCCGGCTCCCCTCGGGCGAGTTCGTCGAGGAGACCGTCCCGCTGCCCGCGACCTACGAGCCGCTCATCGGCATCGGCTCGGGCAGCCACTCCCACGGCGAGCTGCCGGCCGGCTCGTCGAACGGCGGGACGGTGGTGGCGACCCGCACGCCACGCGGCTTCTTCTTCCCGAAGAGCTACGACGAGAACGCCGACGCCGAGCGCACCGAGGCGACCCTGCCGCAGCTGTCCGGGCGCCCGGACTAGCGCTCCCCCGGCCCGTCCCGACGGCCCGTCACCCTCGCGGTGGCGGGCCGTCGCCGTCGCCGGTCCCCCTCCTGGTGATCAACGCGAGCGATGCCCCACTTCTGGACCACTGGAAGTGCGGTCAAGGCGGCGTTGATCACCGGCGAGGAGTACGACGGGTCAGTCGCCGCCGCCGTCTCCGCCCGCGTCACCGCCTGAGTCGACACTGCTGTCGATCGTCGCGCTGATGTCGGCCAGGCCGCACAGCGAGCCGTCGCCGGACCCCATCACCACGACGATCTCGACGCCGCGCCGGCGGGCGTCGCCGACGGCCCGGTCGACCGCGCGCAGCTGTCGGCGGCCCAGCAGCAGGAGCAGCGCGGGGTCGGCGTCGCGCAGGGCGCTGTCGGCACTCGGCCCGCCGCTCGCCAGCGCGGTCCTCAGCTCCCGCTGACGCCGGCCGAGGTCGCGCACGAGGCCGTCCTCGTCGCTGACCCGGCGCCAGCCGTCGAGCCACCACCGGCGCGGGACCTGCTCCAGCAGCTCCCGAGCGACGAGGTCAGCCCGGCACGCGTCCCGCAGCTCCCCCGCGGCGTGACGTCGCGCGAGCGCGCTCACCGCCTCCCGCAGTGGCATCGCCGAACCCGGCAGCACGACGCAGCGCAGCTGGTGGTCCAGCAGCGGCAACGGCGCCCTGTCGGGCACAGGCAGGGTCCCGCGGCGGAGCAGCACGACCGAGGTGCGCAGCCGCCTCGTGTCACGGCGCAGGGTCCACGCGCCGCTCGCCACGAGCTCCTTGAGCGCGAGCTGCAGCACGACGCCCGCCGACACCCGCGGCTGGCGCAGGACCTGGGTGGCCGCCGCGGACAGCGGCCAGGGCTGGGGTTCCGGCACCGGACCAAGCTAGGACCCGGCGATCACTCCCACACGCTCGCCCCGCCCGACCAGCGCCGCCCCCGGCCCCCCGCTGCCTCCCTGCAACCGGGCCGTCGCGGCCTTCTTCCCACGCGCCCCGTACGGACCCCGACCCCTGGCGGTCACCGTGCCGTCACAACGGCGCGGCCGCACCTCGCTAGGGTCGAGTGATGACAGACGGACCCGACGGCGCGGCACGGCGCGCGCTCGCCGGCGTCAGGCAGGTCGACCGGCAGGCGGGAGCGGTCGGCGTCGTACGGCGGCTGCGCCGCGCCCTGCCCGGTGACCCCGGCTTCGGCGACCCGCTGAGCGCCGCAGGTACCGACAGCGCCGCCACCATCGCCCGCCTGGCAGACAGGCTCTTCGACGAGCAGCCCCGGGTCTCCAGGGAGATCGGGCTGGGCGCCCTGCAGGTCTGGCAGTCGCTGTTGGAGCGCACCGGTCGGGGCCGTGGCGACCGAGAGCTGACCATCGCCTTCACCGACCTGGCGGGCTTCTCCACCTGGGCCGAGCGCGCCGGCGACGACGCCGCGCTACGGCTGCTGCGCCAGGTCGCGAGCGCCGTCGAGCCGGCCGTCCTCAGCCATCGCGGACAGGTGGTCAAGCGGCTCGGGGATGGCGTGATGGCGGTCTTCCCCACCCCGGCGCTCGCCTTCGACGCGGTCGTCATGGCCCGCGCGCGCGTGGCCGCGCTCGAGGTCGACGGTCACCGCCCGCGACTGCGCGCCGGCCTGCACACCGGGCTGCCGCGCCGGCTCGGCGACGACTACCTCGGCGTCGACGTCAATATCGCCGCGCGCCTGGTCGAGAAGGCCGGCCCCGAGGAGGTCCTCGTCAGCAACACCGCTCTCGCGGGGCTCGACCCGCAGCGTGTCGCGACCCGCGTGAAGAAGACCTTCCTGCTCACCCGCGTCAAGGGCGTCCCCGACGACCTCAAGGTCTACGTCGCGACCCCCCGCGACCCGGCTCCCTGACCCCGCGCACCCACCGCCGCACCCACCACCGCACCCACCCCCGGAACGATCTACGCCGTCTTGCGATTCAGTGAGCGTGACGCGCCTCAAGAGGGCGAAGATCACCGCAGGAAGGGGGCCGGGAGGGCGCCCGCAGGAAGGGCCGGGCCGCAAGAGGGGCGGACGCCCGGCAGGGCAGGGCGGAGGCCCGCGGGGCGGGGAACCGGCCGGGACCAAGGGCGGGTACGACGAAGGCCGCCCCGGGCGGCGGCGCGGGTCTGTCCGGCGGGTCTGTCCGGCGGCCCTGTCAGGCGGCCCTGGCAGGCAGACCAGCGGTCAGCCGAGGAACTTGCGGTCCGACGTGGGCGCCTCGCCCATGGCCTCAAGCTCGCCGAGGGTGAAGCCCTGCGCGCGGTTGACGCCGAGGTAGAACTCGAAGAGGAACCCGCTGGCGGTGATGAGGATCAGGAAGAACCCGATCAGCGCGAGGAACGGTCCGAAGACGAGCCCGAGCGTCGTGACCGTGAAGGCACCCGCGGTCGCGATCGGCCACCAGGAGTGCGGCGCGAAGAAGCCGACCTCGCCGGAGCCCTCGCTGATCTCGGCGTCCGGACGGTCCTCCGGGCGCAGGTCCATCCGCCGGGCGGTGAACAGCAGGTAGTAGCCGATGATGAGCGCGAGCCCACCCGACAGGGCCAGGCAGGTGACGCCGACCCACTCCTCGGACAGCACGGCGTAGACGACCGAGACGACGGCGAGGAACACCGCCAGTCCGGCGAACAGCAGACCTTCGACCTTCATCGTCCTACCTCAGCTCGGGGGTGGCGTGGAAGTCGACCTTGCCGGCCGCCTCGGGGTAGTGCAGGTCGAACGCGGGACGCTCGCTGCGGATGCGCGGCATGGTCACGAAGTTGTGCCGCGGCGGCGGGCAGGAGGTCGCCCACTCCAGCGAGTTGCCGTAGCCCCACGGGTCGTCGCCGACGGCCTTCTCGCCGCGCCGGAAGCTCACCCACACGTTGTAGATGAACGGCAGCGTCGAGGCACCGAGCACGAAGGCACCGATGGAGGACACGGTGTTCATCGCGGTCCAGCCGGCCGGCGCGACGCCGAGCTCGTTGACGTAGTCGACGTAGCGGCGCGGCATGCCCTCGTTGCCCAGCCAGTGCTGGACGAGGAAGGTCGTGTGGAAGCCGACGAACAGCGTCCACGCGTGGATCTTGCCGAGCCGGTCGTCCATCATCCGGCCGGTGAGCTTGGGGAACCAGTAGTAGACGCCGGCGAAGAAGGCGAACACCACGGTGCCGAACAGCACGTAGTGGAAGTGGGCGACGACGAAGTAGGTGTCGCTGACGTGGAAGTCGATGGGCGGGGCGGCCAGCAGGACGCCGGTGAGACCACCGAGCAGGAAGGTCACGAGGAAGCCGATGCAGAACAGCATCGGGGTCTCGAACGTCAGCTGGCCGCGCCACATGGTGCCGATCCAGTTGAAGAACTTCACGCCCGTCGGTACGGCGATGAGGAACGACATGAACGCGAAGAACGGCAGCAGCACCGCGCCCGTGACGAACATGTGGTGCGCCCACACCGTCATCGACAGCGCGCCGATGCCGATCGTGGCGAACACCAGGCCCTTGTAGCCGAACATCGGCTTGCGGCTGAAGACCGGGATGATCTCAGAGACGATGCCGAAGAACGGCAGCGCCACGATGTAGACCTCCGGGTGGCCGAAGAACCAGAACAGGTGCTGCCACAGGATCGCGCCGCCGTTCGCGGCGTCGTAGATGTGCGACCCGAGGTGGCGGTCGGCGAGCAGCGCGAAGAACGCGGCCGTGATGACCGGGAAGGCCATCAGCACCAGGATCGACGTGACGAGCATGTTCCAGGTGAAGATCGGCATCCGGAACATCGTCATGCCGGGGGCGCGCAGCGTGATGATCGTGACGATGAAGTTGACGGCACCGAGGATCGTGCCGAGGCCGGAGGTGATCAGGCCGACGATCCACAGGTCGCTGCCGAGCTGCGGCGAGTGGATGATGTCCGACAGCGGCGTGTAGGCGAACCAACCGAAGGCCGCCGCACCGTCAGGGGTGAGGAAGCCGGCGACGACGGTCAGCCCGCCGAAGAGGTACAGCCAGTAGGAGAAGGCGTTCAGGCGCGGGAAGCTCATGTCCGGCGCGCCGATCTGCAGCGGCATGATGAAGTTCGTGAACCCGTAGGCCGCGGGCGGCGCGAACAGGAACATCATGATTGTGCCGTGCATGGTGAACAGCTGGTTGTACTGCTCCGCCGACACGATCTGCACGCCCGGCTGGGCCAGCTCGGCGCGGATGATCATCGCGAGCAGCCCGGCGAACAGGAAGAACGCGAACGACGTGCAGAGGTAGAGCATGCCGATCGTCTTGTGGTCGGTGGTCGTGACGACCTTGACCACCTTCGAGCCCAGGGTCGGCCGCGGGCGGCGTACCTCGACGGGTGTGGTGGCTCCCTCGAGCAGGGTCACTTCTTCTCCTCCTCGGGGTGCGGCGTGCCGGCCACGACGGGGCGGACCGCGCCCGTCACGGCGGGGTTGTCTTCCAGAGCGTTGGCGGGGTCGGCCTTGAGGCCCGCGACGTAGGCGTCGTACTCCGCCGGGGGGACGGCCTTGACGTAGAAGGTCATGCGGGCGTGCTTCTCGCCGCACAGCTCGGCGCAACGGCCGATGTACTCACCCGGCTTGGTGATCTTCACTTCGAAGGTGTTGGCGCGGCCCGGGATGACGTCGCGCTTGAAGAGGAACGCCGGCACGAAGAAGGAGTGGATGACGTCGGGAGAGGTCTCGACGAAGCGCACCGTGCGGTCGGTCGGGAGCACCAGCACCGCGGGCTGCTCGATCTCGCCGATGACCTGCACGCCCGCGTCGACGTGCTGGAACATCCAGTTCCACTTGAAGCCGACGACGTTGACGGTCACGTCGGGCTTGCCGCCGGCGGTCTCGTCGGACAGGTCGTTGACGCGGTTCTGCGCGACCACCGTGTAGTAGAAGAGCACCGCGATGATCACGAACGGCACGACGGTGTAGAGCACCTCGACCGGGAGGTTGTAGCGGATCTGGCGCGGCAGGTCGTCGCTGGTCTTCCGGAAGCGCACGACGGCGTAGAAGATCAGCGCCCAGACCAAGAGGCCGACCACGGCAGCCGCGGCGACCGAGCCGAGCCACAGGTCGTAGATCTCCTGGGCCTGGTCGGTGACGGGCTTCGGGAAGCCCAGGCCGAAGGTGTTCTCGTAGGCCTCACGACCGCCGCATCCGGTCGCCAGCAGCGCGGTCGCGGCGGCCATCAGGCCGAGTCGCGCACCGCTGCGCCGAGGGGTGGCTCTCACGCTCACAGGCCTTCCTCACGAGGGGTCGGAGAAGCCCTCGTCGGGCTCTCCTCCAAGCGGAGCGAGACTATCCCAGCAGCCCGCTCGCTTCCTGCTGGGGTGCGGTGTCACTGCGGTGTGGCGCTGCCCACTCCCCCCTCGCCGCCCCCGCCCCGTAGCGTCGGCCTGGTGCCGGTCTACCTCGACGCCGCCTCGGGCGCGCCGCTGCACCCGGCCGCCCGCGCGGCCCTGCTCGCCGCGCTCGACGACGGTTGGGCTGATCCGGCCCGCCTGCACGGTGCCGGCCGGCGCGCCCGGCTGCTCCTCGACGCCGCCCGCGAGGCCGTCGCGGAGGTGGTCGGGGCCCGGCCCGACGAGGTGTCCTTCACCGCCTCCGGCACGATGGCCGCCTTCCTCGGTGTGCTCGGGACAGCCGCACCACGACGGGGTACGACGGTCGCGCACTCCGCGGTCGAGCACTCCGCCGTCCTGCAGGCGGCCGGCAGCGCCGGGCTGAGCCTGCCCGTCGACGCGGCCGGCCGGGTCCTCCCCGTCGACGTCGACCCCGACTGGGCGCTGGTGTGCCTGCAGGCGGCCAACCACGAGGTCGGTACGACGCAGCCCGTCGCCGACGTGGCGGCCCGCTGCGCGGGGGCCGGCGTACCCCTGCTCGTCGACGCCTCCCACGCGCTCGGCCGGGCGCCGGTGCCCACGGGCTGGTCGGTGCTGACAGCCAGCGCGCGGACCTGGGGCGGGCCGCCCGGCGTCGGGCTGCTCGTCGTCCGGACCGGCACGCGCTGGCGCTCCCCGCTGCCTGACGACGAGCGCCCCGACCGCTCCCCCGGCCGGCTCGACCTCCCGGCCGTCGTGGCCGCCGCCGCGGGCCTCCAGGCCGCGGCCGCGGAGGCGGCGGCCGAGGACGCCCGGCTCCGGGCTCTCGTCGACCTCGTCCGCGGGGCCCGGGTCGAGGGCGTGACGGCCGTGGGTGACCCGCTCGACCGGCTACCCCACCTGGTCACGCTGGTCTGCGAGGGCGTCGACAGCGAGGAGCTGCTGCGGGCGCTGGACGCCCGCGACCTCCAGGTGTCCAGCGGGTCCTCGTGCTCGGCGTCCAGCATCGAGCCGTCTCACGTCCTGGCCGCGATGGGCGCGCCGACGGACGGGTCGGTCCGGCTGTCGCTGCACCGCGGGACGACGCGCGGCGACGTCGAGCGCTTCCTCGCGGTGCTGCCCCCGGTGCTGGCCGAGCTGCGGGCGGCGGTCCCGTGAGGCTCGTCGCCGCAGGCCTCGCGCTCGTCGTCGCCGCCGACCTCGTGACCGTCGCGGCGCGTTCGGGCTCCGACGATGTCGGCTCGGCTCGCCCCGCACCGACCGCCAGCCCTACCGCCGCAGTGCCCCTCGCGGACGCCGACCTCGAGGGCCGACTGCCGGGGCCCGGCGGCTTCACCCGGGTCGACGACACCGCGTCACGGCTCGGCGACCTGACCGTCAGCGGCTTCGCCAGCCGCTTCTCGAGCTCGGCCGCAGAGGCCCAGACCTCCGAGCAGGGACTGCGGCTGCTCGGCTTCGAGGCGTCCCGAGGCCACCTGTGGTCGGGCGACGAGGGCCTCTACGGCTGCGTGATCGTGCGGCTCGCGACCCGCAAGGGAGCCGACCGGCTGCTCGCGTCCAGCCGCGAGGACGCGACCGGGACCTTCACCAGTGCGACGGTGCCGGGCGCCTTCACCTTCGTCGACGAGGTCGAGGGGTTCAGCGTCCAGCACGGGCTCTTCGTCCGCGACCGCTTCGTCTACGAGGTCACGCTGACGACGCTCGAGCCGGAGACCGACCACGCGGTCTTCGACCGGCTGCTGCTCGCGCAGCGCGACCACGCCGAGCGCAGCGACCCCTAGGTCCTGGACCCACCGCGGTCCTGCCGCCACGATGGCGCGTGCCCGCGACCGTCGTCCACCTACTCGGCCGCCCCCGCGTCGAGCGCGACGGGGTGGAGGCCCCGCGACCGCGAGGGCGCAAGACCTGGGCGCTTCTTGCGCTGCTTGCCCTCTCCGAGCGCCCCGTGTCCCGCGAGCGGGCCGCCACCCTGCTCTTCGGTGAGGCCGACGACCCCCTGGGCGCGCTGCGGTGGACGCTCGCCGAGGCCCGGAGACTGACCGGCGTCCCGCTCCGCGGCGACCCCCTGCTGATCGAGCCGGGACACCTCACCGTGGACGCGGTGCTGCTGACCACGAGCTCGTGGGTGCACGCGGAGGCCGTCGCCCGCGACGGGGGGTCGCTGCTCGCCGGACTGTCCTTCCCTGCCAACCCGTCCTTCGACGCGTGGCTCGCCGCCGAGCGTCACCACCTCGAGGCCACCCGCGCGGCGGTGCTGCGGGAGGCCACCCTGGGCCGGCTGGCGGTCGGTGACACCGTGGGTGCGGTCGCGTCCGCCCGGGCGCTCGTCGAGGCGGCCCCGCTGGACGAGGCCGGGCACGTCCTGCTCGTGCGGGCCCTCGTGGAGTCGGGGGCGCGCACCCAGGCGGAGGACGCCGTACGGCGGTGCACCGAGGAGTTCCGTCGCGAGCTCGGCGTGGCACCGAGCGGGGCCGTGCACGAGGAGCTCGCCGTGCCCGCGGCACCTCGCTCGACGCACCGGGCCGCGGGGCGGGCCCTCCTCGACGCGGGCGTCGCGGCCATCTCGGCGGGGGCCGTCGACGTGGGCCTGGAGCGGCTGCGCGACGCTGTCGCCGTCAGCCACCACAACGACGACCTGCACGCCGAGGTGCAGGCACTGTGCGAGCTGGGCTACGCGCTCGTCCACTCCGTGCGCGGTCGGGACGAGGCGGGGGCGACGGCCCTCGCGCGGGCCGTCGCGCTGGCAGACGCCGCGGGCGAACCCGAGCTCGCCGTCGCCGCGCACCGCGAGCTGGGCTACACGGCGTTCCTGGCAGCGCGCTATTCCGAGGCACTGCGACAGCTCGACCACGCTGCGCACCTGGCGGGCACCAGCGGCGAGGAGGCCGCCGCCGTCGCGGCGCTGAGAGGGGCGTGCCTGACCGACCTCGCCAGCTACAGCGAGGCGGCAGTCGCGCTCGAGGGCGCCGTGGTCTCGGCACGCGCGGCAGGCGCCCGTCGGTGGCTGGTGTGGGCGCTGACGATGTCCGGGCGCCTGCACGTCCTGCTCGAGGAGCACGACCTGGCGCGACCTCCGCTCGAGGAGGCCTGGGAGCTGGCCCGCTCGACCGGGTGGACGAGCGTGCTCCCCTGGCCGCAGGCGCTGCTCGCCGAGGTGGACCTCGCCTCTGGAGCGGTGGCCCGGGCAGAGGAGGCAGCCACCCATGCCTTCGCCCTCGGCTGCGAGCTGCGGGACCCCTGCTGGGAGGAGACAGCCGGTCGGGTCCTCGGTCTGGTCGCCCTCGCCCGCGGTGACGCCGACGGCGCCCGCGACATCCTGCTGGACGCCGCGGTGCGCGGTGCCCGCGCCACCGACGGCTGGCGCTTCGCGCACGCGGAGGTCCTCGACACGCTCGCGTCGTTGGCCCCGGTGTTCCCGAGCCAGGGACTGGCCTGGGTCGTCGACCTCGAGCTCATCGCCGCCGGCGGCAACATGCGTGAGCTGGTCGTCCGCGCGCAGCTGCACCGCTCCGCCCTGGGCCAGCGTGGCGCGCTCGAGGCTGCGGTGTCCCTGGCACTGGGGATCGACAGCCCGGCGCTCACACGCCGCCTCACACGGGCGGGGGCCACGGTGGCGTCTCCTACCAGATGAAGGAGCACGTCATGCCCAAGTACGTGATCGAGCGGGAGATCCCCGGAGTCGGTGACCTCGGCGCCGACGAGCTGCGCGCCATCGCGCAGAAGTCCAACGGCGTCCTTGCCGACCTGGGCCCGAAGGTCCAGTGGCAGCAGAGCTACGTCACCGACGACAAGATCTACTGCGTCTACATCGCCGACGACGAGGACGCCGTGCTGGAGCACGCGCGGTGTGGAGGCTTCCCGGCGAACGCGGTGTCGAGGGTGACCAGCGTCATCGACCCGGCGACCGGCGACTGACCGGTGCGGGGTCGCGGCAGCGCCGCTGTCGCGACCCCCGTCAGGCGGACAGGTGCGGCGCGACCTCGGCGGCGGCCTCGTCGCCGTAGGCCTTGGCCAGACGGGCCAGGAACGACCCCGGGGTGAAGGAGTACTCCTGGGTGCCGACGGTCTCCACGACGTGGGTCGCGAGCAGCGCGCCGACCTGCGCGGCGCACTCGAGGCCGAGGCCCCAGGAGGTGCCGGTCAGGAAGCCGGCCCGGAAGGCGTCGCCGACCCCGGTCGGCTCCGCGACCGCGTCGGCCGGGACGACACCGACCCGGATGTCGTCCTCGCCCTTGCGGGTGATGACCACGCCGTCGGCGCCGTGGGTCGTGACGCGGGTGCCGACCACCTCGAGGACGTCGGCGTCGGACCAGCCGGTCTTCTCGCGGACCAGGCCGGCTTCGTACTCGTTGGTGAACAGCCAGGTCGCGCCGGTGCAGAGCGTGCGGATCGCGTCGCCGTCGAGGAAGGACAGCGTCTGCGACGGGTCGGCAGCGAAGGCCACGCCGCGGGCGGTGCACTCGGCGGTGTGGCGCAGCATCGCGCCGGGGTCGTTGGGGGCGACGACGACGAGGTCGACCTCGCCGAGCGGCGCGAGCTCGATGCCGACGGCCTCGGCCATCGCGCCGGGGTAGAAGGCGCCGATCTGGTTCTGGTCGTTGTCGGTGGTGACGGTGAAGCGCGGCGAGGCCAGGGTCTCGCTGACCCGGACGCCCGAGGTGTCGACGCCGTGGTCGGCGAGCCACTGGAGGTAGTCACCGGCGTCGCGCCCGACGGACCCGACCAGCAGCGGGCGCTGCCCGAGCACGCCCATCCCGAAGGCGATGTTGGCGCCGGTGCCTCCCCGGCGTACCTGCAGGTCCGAGGCCAGGAAGACGAGGCTGATCTTGTCGAGCTGGTCCGGGAGGATCTGCTCCGCGAACCGCCCGTCGAAGGTCATGAGGTGGTCGGTCGCGATGGAGCCGGTGACGGCGATCTTCAGCACCCGGACACCCTAGTGACAGTTGCTCCGAGCGGCCCTGTGGCCGGTGTCACCCGGTCGCCGAACACTACTGGTCAGTAGGCATTGGGTACTGGCCGGTAACTGCCTACCGTCGGTCCCATGTCGATGCACACGCCTGTCCCGTCCGACGTCGAGCCGACCTCGCTGATGGACCTCGTGAACGACTGCCGCGAGGTCGCCGGTGTCCTGGGGGGCACCGTCATCGACCTGACCAGGCCCGCCACCGGCGCCCTCACCGGTGCGGTGATCAACCTCTCCCGCATCCCGCTGTCGCGCATCCCGCTCGACCGGATGCCGTTCTCCTTCGGCGCGATGCCCGCCGAGCTCACCGAGGACACCCTCGTCACCACCGCGACGTCCCTCGACGGCTACGGCGACTACGGCTCCTGAGTCAGACGCGCTCGACGAGCAGGGACGCTCCCTGACCGACGCCCACGCACATCGTCGCGAGCCCGCGGACACCTGAGGCGCCCTCCCGCTCGAGCCGGCCGAGCAGCGTGACGACCAGCCGACAGCCGCTGGACCCCAGCGGGTGACCGAGCGCGATCGCGCCGCCGTCGGCGTTGAGGGTCGCGTCGTCGAGGCCGAGCCGGCGGGCGCTCGCGATGACCTGCACGGCGAAGGCCTCGTTGAGCTCGACCGCGGCGAGGTCGGCGACCGACCAGCCGGCCCGCGCGAGGGCCTTCTCGGTCGCGGGCACCGGCCCGAGGCCCATCAGGTGCGGCTCGAGTCCCGCGGACGCGCTCACGACGACGCGCGCGCGGGGCACCAGGCCGTGGCGGCGTACCGCCTCCTCCGACGCCACCAGCAGCGCGCTCGCCCCGTCGGACAGCGGCGAGGCCGAGCCCGCGGTGACGACGCCTCCGAAGGACGGCTTCAGGGCGGCGAGCTTCTCGGGGGTCGTGGCCCGCGGGGTCTCGTCGGCCGTCACGTCGCCGACCGGCACGATCTCGGCGTCGAAGCGGCCGGCGGCGACCGCGGCGAGCGCCCGCTCCTGCGACCGCAGTCCGAAGGCGTCGCTGTCCTCGCGGGTGATCCCGTCGAGAGCCGCGACCCGCTCGGCCGTCTCGCCGAGGGTGATCGTGTGCTCGCGGTCGTGGCGCGGGTTGACGAAGCGCCAACCCAGCGCGGTGTCGTGGACCTCCCCCGGCTTGGCCCACGGGGTGCCCGGCTTGGCCATCACCCACGGCGCGCGGGTCATCGACTCGACGCCGCCGGCGACGACGAGGTCGGCCTCGCCGGTGCGGACCTGCGCGGCCGCGGCGACGATCGCCTGCAGGCCGCTCGCGCACAGCCGGTTGACCGTGTGACCGGGAACCGACAGCGGCAGGCCGGCGAGCAGCACGGCCATCCGGGCGACGTTGCGGTTGTCGTCGCCGGACTGGTTGGCCGCGCCGAGCACGACCTCGTCGACGGCCGCCGGGTCCACGCCGGTGCGCTCCACGACAGCCCGCACGACCGTGGCAGCAAGGTCGTCGGCGCGGGTCTTCGCCAGCGCCCCGCCGTAGCGACCCGTGGGAGTCCGGACACCGTCGACCAGGAAGACCTCGCGCATGCGGGCAGGGTACGGAACCGCCAGGGTGTCGGCGCCGTCACACCGCCATGAGCAGATGGGCAACGTGGGCACCGGTCGTCAGCGCCGTCGCGGTCGTCGGCCTCGTCGTGGGGGTGTCGCTCACCCTCGGGGGTGGCAGCGACGGACCTCCCGCTCTGCGACTGGCCGCCGGGAGTACGACGGACAGCACCACCGGTCCCGCGAGCGCCTCCTCGGGCGCGGCCTCTGGGTACCGCCTCACCGGCACGCTCCCCACCGGTCCGGACTCCGCGCAGGTGCGCGACCTCCCGGGTGGTGCGGCCCCGGTCAACCGGGTCCGCGAGCTCGCGCGCGCCCTCGGGATCGAGGCCTCGCCGGAGCGGGTCGTGAAGGCCTGGCGGGCCGGGGCGCTCGTGGTCCGTGACGACCCCGGCCACCCGTGGACGTTCGGTGCCGGCTCCGACTGCGGACCCGACAGCGCCGTCTCCTCCGACGGCACCACCACCTGCGTCGCCCCCCACCCGGGAAGCGGCTCCGGCTCGTCAGGCTCCGGGGGCGGGTCCGTCGGCACCGGCTGCGCCCAGCCCGAGCCCGCCGGCGCCTCCCCCGACGCGCCGGCCGACTGCCCGCCGCCGACCCCCGTCCCCGCCGACCAGCCCCAGGACACCCCGGCCACGGTGACCTCCGGCCGAGCGACCCTGCCGTCGCTGTCCTGCCCGGCACCCCCGCCCGGAGCCGAGCCGGCCCCCTGCGACGACACGCCCGCGTTCGAGCCGTGCGGACCGTCGCCCTGCCCGACCGACTCCACCACGGTGTGCCCTGCGGGCTCGACCTTCTGCGCGGGGTCGGGCGGCAGCGTCACCTGTCCCGCAGGCCCCGCCGGGACGCGGTGCGCCAGCGCGGGCGACGGCACGACCGTCCCCGCCGACTGCGGTCCGGCGGCGACCTGCGCGGTCCCGCCCGTGTCGACGATCGACTGCGGCGGGGCGGTGGGAAAGGGCAGCTGCACGAACGCGCTCGCGATGACCGTGCGGAAGGCTCTCGACGCCACCCAGCGGCTGCGCACCGCGCTCGGCCTCGTCGACGCTGACGTCACCGCCTACCCGTCGGTCGGCGGCGCCACCGTCGTCGCGGACCCACGGGTCGACGGCCGTCGCACCCAGGGCCTCGCGACGACGCTCACCGTCGACGCCGACAAGGCGCTCGTCTCCGCTGCCGGGTGGCTCGCGGACAGCCGCGCGGGTGCGTCGTACCCCCTGATCTCCGCGACCGAGGCCCTCGAGCGGCTGGCGCCACCGCCGGCGCTGGGCGCCCCGTGCGACGCGAAGGGCGGCTGCCCGGAGCCAGCGGTCACGACGCTGTCGTCGGTCGAGCTCGGACTGCAGCTCACCGCGCTGCAGGACTCCGAGGCCGCGCTGGTGCCGGCGTGGCTGTTCGCGGCCAGCGGCGGGGGCGTGCTCACCGTGCTCGCCGTCCAGGACGCCTACGTCACCGAGCCCACCGACCAGCCCGCCGACCAGCCCGGCACGGTCGAGCCCGCTCCTGGCAAGACCGAACCTGGGCAGACCGAGCCCGCGCCGGGCCGCTCACCGCTGGCCTTCGACGGCGCGGTGCTGGTCGACGGTCGGCTGTCGGTCCGGTACGGCAGCGTCTGCGTCACGGGCGCGAAGGCAGAGGTGAAGGAGGCGGCCGACAGCGTGACGGTCGTCCTCACGCAGGACACCCCGCCGCCGGACCAGGCGTGCATCGACCTCTACCAGGCGACGTTCGTCGAGGTCGCGCTGGCCGCGCCGCTCGGTGACCGCACCGTCGTGGATGCCTCCACCGGCCGCGAGGTGACCGTTGTCACGTGCCCGTCGACCACCGAGATGTGCCCCGGGTGAACCACACGGCCTCCTGCTGCGTCTTAGCACCGGGAGCACCGCTCCCCCACTGACCCCGGGCCGGTCGGTCGGCGCCGCCACACCGGTGACGCCGACCGGCCCGGACACGCGAGCGGCGCCGCCCCGCCGAGCCCGCCACGCCGCCCCGCCCCGCCCCCGCCGAGCGGGATGTGGCGATCACGCACGGTCGGGTGCGCTCGCATGATCGCCACATCTGCCGGGGGATCCGGGC
The DNA here is from genome assembly GCA_030697205.1 of Mycobacteriales bacterium. Classification (NCBI taxonomy): domain Bacteria; kingdom Bacillati; phylum Actinomycetota; class Actinomycetes; order Mycobacteriales; species Mycobacteriales bacterium. The sequence continues at coordinate 15,874 of JAUYQP010000045.1, read as the reverse complement.
GAGGGCACGCCGACCGGCCCGGAGACGCGAACGGCGCCGGCCACCCGAGGGTGACCGGCGCCGTGTCGCGCGGGGGCGGGGTCTAGTGGAAGGACTCCCCGCAGGCGCACGAGCCGCCCGCGTTGGGGTTGTCGATCGTGAAGCCCTGCTTCTCAATGGTGTCGACGAAGTCGATCGTCGCGCCCGACAGGTAGGGGACGCTCATCCGGTCGGTGACGACGCGGACGCCCTCGCCGTAGGTCTGGACCTCGTCACCGTCGAGCGAGCGCTCGTCGAAGAACAGCTGGTAGCGCAGGCCGCTGCAGCCACCGGGCTGCACGGCGACGCGCAGCGACAGGTCGTCGCGGCCCTCCTGGGCGAGCAGCGCAGCGACCTTGGCGGCAGCCGGGTCGGTCAGCACGATGCCGGTCACGCCGGCGGGCGCCTCGGTGGTGGTCGTCTCCGGAGCGGTCATGAAGCGGCTCTCCCAGGGGTGTCGGGGTCTCGTCCACTGCCAACAGCGGTGCGGCGCGGACCCTTCCCATCCTACGTCGCCGCCGCGATCCCGCCCCTCCCGCAGCGAATGGGGATCCCCGTTGGCCACCGGGGCTGCCCCGCGTGCGAACGGGGATCCCCATTCGTCGAGGGCGGGGGGTGTACGCCGGGGCGCGACGCGCTCAGCCGCGCGACCACTCCCGCGCGACGCGGGCGGCCAGTGCGGTGAGCTCCTCGGCGGGCGCCGCCATCGCCTCGTCGAGCCCGACGGCGTCGGCGAGGGCGTAGCTGGACTCGACCCCGATCGCGGCGGCCTCGCGGCGGCCGACGTGGACCTGGCCGGCGAGCACCAGGCACGGCAGCGCCTGCTCGGCGGCGAGCGCGGCCACCCCGGAGACGACCTTGCCACGCAGCGAGCTCGCGTCGAAGGAGCCCTCGCCCGTGACGACGAGGTGGGCGTCGGCGACCGCGGCGGCGAGGCCGACGAGCTCGGTGACGAGCGCGATGCCGGGCTCGCGGCGGGCACCGAGCGCCAGCAGCGCCGCGCCCAGGCCGCCGGCGGCACCGGCACCGGGCAGGTCCCGGACCTCGCGGCCGGTAGCGGCCTCGAGCAGGTCGGCCCAGACCCGCAGCGCGTCGTCGAGGTCGAGCACCTGCGCGCGGGTGGCCCCCTTCTGCGGCCCGAACGCGTTCGAGGCGCCGTGCAGCCCGAGCAGCGGCGCGTCCACGTCGGTCGCGACGACCAGCTCGACGTCGGCCAGCCGCGGGTCGAGCCCGCCCGCCGGCCCGCCCCCCAGCGAGGCGGCGCCACGCAGCGCCAGCCCGCCACGAGCGACCGGCGCACCGCTGCCGTCGTACGCCTGGAGCCCGAGGGCCGCGAGCATCCCCGCGCCGCCGTCGTTGGTGGCGCTGCCGCCGAGCCCGACCACGACCCTGCGCACGCCCTCGTGGAGCGCGGCGCGCACGAGCTGCCCGACCCCGAACGTCGACGTCACCGTGGGGTCGCGCTCGGCCACCAGGTGCAGCCCGCAGGCCGCGGCGCTCTCGACGTAGGCGGTGTCGCCCGCGACGAGCAGGTCGGCCGCCACCGGCCCGCCGAGCGGCCCCTCGACAGCCACGGTGACCCGCCGACCCGGCAGCCGCGCCGCCAGGACGTCGACGAGACCCGGGCCCCCGTCGGACAGCGGGACCAGGGCGAGCGCGTCACCGGGAGCCGCCGACGCCCACCCGGCCGCGATCGCCCCAGCGGCCTCGACGGCCGACAGGGTCCCGCCAAAGCAGTCCGGCGCCACGACCACCCTCACCGCGCGACCCTCACCCCGCGGAGTCTGCACCCAGGGGAAGGCCTCGACCTCCCCGGACGTTGTCGTCTGTGCGACACTAACCCTCTCGACGACGAGGAGCTCCCCGTGACGCTGCCCGACCTGATGCCCGGGGTGGAGGCCTCCCCCCTGGCGCTGCTGCTGCTCGGCCGCCAGAGCGACCCCGACAGCGAGCGCGGCGTCGACTGCCCCGGCGACCTGCCGGCCGCGTCCGACCCCTCGCTCGTCGCCCGCGCGCAGGCGGCCAAGGACGCGCTCGGCGACCGCGTCTTCATCCTCGGCCACCACTACCAGCGCAACGAGGTCATCGCCTTCGCCGACGTGACCGGCGACAGCTTCAAGCTGGCCCAGCAGGCCGCGGCCCGCCCCGAGGCCGAGTTCATCGTCTTCTGCGGCGTGCACTTCATGGCCGAGTCGGCCGACATCCTCACCGGCGCGCACCAGGCCGTGCTGCTGCCCGACCTCGCGGCCGGCTGCTCGATGGCCGACATGGCGACCTTCGACCAGGTCGAGCAGTGCTGGGACGCCCTCACCGACGCGGGCGTCGCCGACGTGACGATCCCCGTCAGCTACATGAACTCCAGCGCCGCGATCAAGGGTTTCACCGGCCGTCACGGCGGGACGATCTGCACCAGCTCCAACGCCAAGCGGGCGCTCGAGTGGGCGTTCTCGCGGGGCGAGAAGGTGCTCTTCCTGCCCGACCAGCACCTCGGCCGCAACACCGCGGTCCTCGAGCTCGGGCTCTCGCTCGACGACTGCGTGCTCTACGACCCGCGCAAGCCCGCAGGTGGGCTCACCGCCGCACAGCTGCAGGCCGCGAAGGTCATCCTGTGGAAGGGCCACTGCTCTGTCCACGGCCGCTTCACCGTCGACGCGATCGACGACGTGCGCTCCCGCATCCCCGGCGTGCAGGTGCTCGTCCACCCCGAGTGCCGCCACGAGGTGGTCACCGCCGCCGACCTGGTCGGCTCGACGGAGTTCATCATCCGCACCCTCGACGCGGCGCCCGCCGGCAGCGCCTGGGCGATCGGCACCGAGCTCAACCTCGTCAAGCGGCTCGCCCAGGACCACCCGGACAAGCAGGTCGTCTTCCTGGAGAAGACCGTCTGCTACTGCGCGACGATGAACCGCATCGACCTGCCGCACCTCGTCCGCCAGCTCGAGTCGCTCGTCGCCGGCGAGGTGCTCCACCGCATCGAGGTCGAGCCCGAGACCGCCCGCTACGCCCGCCTGGCCCTCGACCAGATGCTCGCTCTGCCCTAGATGCCTGCTGATCCGTCGCGTCACGATCGAGGCGAGTGGCCCGGTCGGCCGCGAAGGTCGGTAGCCTCGACGCTCGTGACCGACACTGCAGGCGAGGCGACCCCCGGCCCGACGGGCAAGGGGCGACCGACTCCCAAGCGGCCCACCAGCAAGGGTCCGGTCGCTCCTCCCCCGACGACCCGCCGCGAGGCGGCGAAGCGGGTCCGCCAGCAGGGCGCGACCCGCCGCCAGCAGTTGCGCACGGGACGGGTGACCGGCGACGACGAGTACCTCCTCGCCCGCGACCAGGGCCCCGTCCGCCGACTGGTCCGCGACCTCGTCGACTCGCGCCGCACCACCGCGACCCTGCTGCTGCCGGCAGCGGTCCTGCCCCTCGTCGGCTCGCTCAGCGGCATCAAGCAGGTGGAGGCCCTCACCCAGATCCTCTGGATCTTCGCGATCACGCTGTCGCTCGCGGACTTCGTCGGCGGCGGGCTGCGGATCCGGCGCGCCATCGCCGAGCGCTTCCCCGACGAGAAGCGCACCCGCGGTCACATCTTCTACGGCATCGTGCGGATGCTGCAGTTCCGCCGGCTGCGCGTCCCGAAGCCCCGCGTCGCCGTGGGCGATGTCGTCTGAGGGCCGCCCGCCCGACCGTGGCCCATCGCCGCCGCCGGGGCGCCGGTGCCGCGCTGCTGCCCGCCCTGGTCGCCACCGTGCTCGCCTCGGCCGCGTGTGCTGACACCGGACCCTCGCTCACCGCTCCCAGCCCGCCTGCCCGCAACGGCGTCGCGGGCCTGCTGACCGATCCGCTGTCGACCCCGACGGCGACCCCCACCACTGCGGCACCGCCCGCTGCGGTCGCGCGACCCCAGCTGCCGCGCGGCGGTCGCCAGGTCTTCCCGCGGCACCTCGTCGTCATGCACTACGGGACCGCGGGGTCGGGCGTGCTCGGCGTCCTCGGCGAGGGCACGCCGGAGCAGGCAGCCGCGCGGGTGGTCAAGGCCGCCGCGCCCTACGCGAAGGCCTCCGGCCGGGCCGTGCTCCCGGCGTTCGAGCTCATCACGACCATCGCCCGCCGCGCCCCCGGGCCGGACGGCACCTACAGCACCGGCATCCCACACGCCGACGTCGAGCGCTACCTCGCCGCGGTGCGCAAGGCCAAGGGCCTGCTGGTGCTGGACTTCCAGCCGGGCAAGGCAGACCTGCTCGACCAGGTACGCCGCTACGAGCGCTTCCTGCGCGAGCCCGACGTCGGCATTGCCCTCGACCCGGAGTGGAAGCTCACCGGCAGCCGGCGCCCCGGCCGGCAGATCGGCCGCCTCACGGCCGCGGAGGTCAACCGGGTGTCGGCGTACCTCGCCACCCTGCGGCGGGTGAACGGCCTGCCCGAGAAGCTGTTCGTGCTCCACCAGTTCCGGCCCTCGATGCTGCCGGACCGCGACCGGATCGCCCTGCGCAACGGGCTCGCGACCGTGCTGCACGTCGACGGCTTCGGCAGCCAGGGCGCCAAGCGCTCGGCGTACTCCCTGCTGCAGCAGCCGGCCCGTTTCCACATGGGCTTCAAGCTCTTCCTCGACGAGGACACCGACCTGATGACACCGGTCGAGACCATGGCACTGCGACCCCGCCCGGAGCTCGTCTCCTACCAGTGATGGGATGGGGGCATGGAGTTCAGGCGCCTCGGGCGAAGCGGCATGAAGGTCAGCGAGATCAGCTACGGCAACTGGCTGACGCACGGGTCGCAGGTGGAGGCCCACGCAGCCCACGCCTGTGTGAAGGAGGCGCTCGAGGTCGGGATCACGACCTTCGACACCGCCGACGTCTACGCGCAGACCAAGGCCGAGTCGGTGCTGGGCGAGGCGCTCGCCGGTGTGCGGCGCGAGTCGATCGAGGTCTTCACCAAGGTCTACTGGCCGACCGGTCCGGGCGTGAACGACCGCGGTCTGTCCCGCAAGCACATCATGGAGAGCTGCCACGCCTCGCTGAAGCGGCTCCGCACGGACTACGTCGACCTCTACCAGGCGCACCGCTTCGACTACGAGACGCCGCTCGAGGAGACGCTGCGCGCCTTCGACGACCTGGTGCGCCAGGGCAAGGTGCTCTATGTCGGGGTGTCGGAGTGGAAGGCCTCCGAGATCGCCGCCGCGCTGAAGATCGCCGACGAGATGGGCTTCGACCGGATCGTGTCGTCGCAGCCGCAGTACTCCATGCTCTGGCGCGTCATCGAGGGCGAGGTCCTGCCGCTGTGCCAGCAGGAGGGCGTCGGTCAGATCGTCTGGTCGCCGATCGCGCAGGGCGTCCTCACCGGCAAGTACGCCCCCGGTGCCCCGCTGCCGTCGGGGACGCGGGCGACGGACGAGTCCGGTGGCGCCAACATGATCAAGCGACTGCTCAGCGACGACATCCTCACCGCCGTGCAGGGGCTGAAGCCGCTCGCGGAGCAAGCGGGCCTGACGATGGCGCAGCTCGCCGTCGCCTGGGTCCTGCAGCAGCCGGGGGTGTCGTCAGCGATCGTCGGAGCGTCGCGTCCGGAGCAGGTCCGTGACAACGCGGCCGCCGCGGGCGTGACGCTGGAGGCCGACCTGCTCGCCGCCATCGACGACGTGCTGGGCGGCGTCGTCGTCAGCGACCCCGGCCAGACCGTGAGCCCGCCGAAGCGCCCCTGACCGGGTCGTCAGGCGGGGTCGTCAGGCCGGGTCGAGACCCATCGGGCCGTAGACCTCACGGTCGCCGTCGAGCAGGACGACCGCGTGGACGCCCTGCTCGCGCAGCTCGCGCCACGACTCCCCGATGAAGGTCTCGGCGTCGGCCTGGGACGGGAACGTCTCCCCCGTCACGCCCTCGACCGCCGCGCCGTCACTGCCCTCGTACCGCCAGGTCCACGACATGCTGGCAGGCTAGGCCCATGCACGTGCGGCTGCTCGGCACGGGTGCGTCCGACGGGTGGCCCAACCCGTGGTGCACCTGCGCGTCGTGCCGTGCCGCGGCGACCCAGGGCGTCGTCAGGGCGTCCACCTCGGCCCTCGTCGACGGCCGGCTGCTGATCGAGATCGGGCCCGACGCACCCAAGGCGGCGGTGCGCGCCGGTCTCTCGCTGGCCGACGTCGAGGTCGTCCTCGTCACCCACAGCCACGCCGACCACCACGACGTCAACGCGTGGATGTGGCGCGGCTGGGTACCGGGTCGCCGGCCACTGACCCTCGTCGCCCCGCCGGCGGTGCTGCGAGACGCCGCGGAGCGCCTCGACCCCTCGGTCACGACCGTGCCGATCGCGCCGGGAGAGGTCGTGGAGGTCGCGGGCTACGAGGTCCGGGCCCTGCCGGCCAACCACGGCGGCGACGAGCTCGGCCCAGCGGTCCTCTACGACCTCACCGCCCCGGACGGCACCCGGCTGCTCTGGGCGACCGACACCGGCCCGCTCCCCGACGAGACGATCCGCCTGGTCCAGGGCAGGGCGTACGACGCGGTGCTCCTCGAGCTGGCCGCCGCGCCGATCCCCGTCCACCTCGACCTGGCCAGCTGGCCGGTCGAGCTGGGTCGCCTGCGCACCTGCGGCGCGGTCGTCGACGGCACGACGGTCGCCGCGATCCACCTCGGCCACGGCTGCCCGCCCCCTGACGAGCTCGACCGGGTGCTCGCCGGGTGGGGCGCGGTCGCGCCCCGCGACGGCGACGTGCTCGACCTCGTCGCACGCCCGACCGTCCTGCCCGGCACAGTGCCCCCCGCTGCGACTGCGAGCACAGCGGGCGCTGCGGCAGTCAGGGCCGGCAGGCGGGTGCTGGTGCTCGGCGGCGCCCGCTCCGGCAAGTCCGCGCACGCCGAGCAGCTGCTCGCGGCCGAGCCCGCGGTCACCTACGTCGCCACCGCACCGCCACGCCCCGACGACCTCGACTGGGAGGCCCGGGTGCAGGCCCACGTCGCGCGGCGCCCAGACCACTGGACGACGGTCGAGACCGCCGACGTCGCCGCAGTCCTGCGCGACGCCGGCGGGCCGGTGATCGTCGACGACCTGGGGCTGTGGCTCACACGCGTCATGGACGAAGCCGGTGCGTGGGAGTCGCCCGACGGCGCGTCCGCAGCGGTGGAGGCCGCTACCGACCGGCTGGTCGAGGCCTGGGCGGCGTGCCGAGCGACGGCGGTCCTCGTCGCACCCGAGGTCGGCGGCGGGGTCATCCCGGCGACCGCGTCGGGACGACGCTTCCGCGACGCCCTCGGCGCAGCGACGACCCGTCTCGCCGCGGTCTCCGACGAGGTCGTGCAGGTCGTCGCGGGCCTCCCTCGGCGGCTGCGGTGACGCGCTTCGAGGTCCCCGAGGCCCCGGCCGCACCGGACACGCCGCACCCGCTGGGCCGGCTCGGCGCGGTGCTCAGCCGCATCGCCGCCTGTCAGGGCCTGCCGACCCTCGACCTCGACCGGGTCGCGACGGTCGACGCCGCCGAGGGGAGCGTCGACGACGGGGTGGCCCTGGCTGACCGGCTCGCCGACGAGGGTCAGCGGCTGCTCCTGGTCCGGGGCGGCTCGACCGCCGGGGCCCACACCGTCACCGCCGCGCTGCTCGACCTCGAGCCGGTCGCCGTCGTCGGCACGGCGGCAGGGGCCGGCTGGGCCGAGGCGCTCGTCGCGGTCCGCACCGGTCTGGCGTCCGCGAGGGTGCACGTCGGCGACCCGCTGCGGCTGCTCGACGCCGCGGGCGAGCCGGGTCTGCTCGTCGGGCTGCTCGCGCAGGCGGCGGTCCGTCGTACCCCGCTGCTGCTCGACGGCTCGGCGCAGGTCGCCGCGGCGCTGCTCGTCGCCGACCGCCTCGCGCCGGGCGTCGCCGGCTGGTGCACCGCCGCGTCCGCCCCGGCCGCCCCCGGCGCGGCGGCCGCGCTGCGCGACCTCGACGTCGAGCCGCTGCTCGACCTCGGGCTCACCGACCGGGGCGCCGACCTGGCCCTCGCGCTGCTGCGCGCGGGGGCGTCGGACGCGGCCGCGGATGCCTGAGCCCGATAGCGGCCGCCTCGGTCGGCTGCTCCCCGACGGGCTGCGGCTCGCGCTCACCACCCTGACCGTCGCGCCCGTGCGCGGTCCGCGCGAGATCACCCGCCGCACCGCCGGCGCCGCCATGTCGCTCGCGCCGCTCGTCGGCCTCGGCCTCGGCCTGGTCGTCGCGACGGTGCTGTTCGCGGCCCGCCAGCTCTCGCCCTACGACGCACCCCAGCTGCTCGCGGCCGCCCTGGCGATCGTGGCGCTGGCGGTGCTGACCCGCGGCCTGCACCTCGACGGGCTGGCCGACACCACGGACGGCCTGGCGTCGTACCGACCTGCGGAGCAGGCCAGAGCGGTCATGCGCTCACCGGAGGTCGGGCCGCTGGGAGTCGCCGTGCTGGGGCTGGTGCTGCTCGTGCAGGTGGCCGCGCTCCTGGCCGCGACGAGCTCCGGGCGCGGGACGGCGAGCGTCCTGATCGCGGTGGTGGCGGGTCGGGTCGCCGTGACCGCGGCGTGCACCCGCGCCACGCCGGCCGCGGACCCCACCGGCCTCGGGGCGATGGTCGCCGGCAGCGTTCCCTGGCTCGTCCCGCTGGTCTGGGCGGGGCTGCTGGTGTCGGCGGGGATGGCCTACGAGGCGTTCGACGAGCGGGCCGCCTCGCTCGGGGCGCGCGGCGTCGACATGGTGCGGCCGCTGCTCGCGGTCGGGCTCGCGCTGCTGGTCGCGCGACTGCTGCGACGGCACTGCGTGCGGCGGCTCGGCGGGATGACCGGCGACGTGCTCGGCGCGCTGGTCGAGGTGACCACGACCGTCGTGCTCGTCGTCATGGCGCTGGAGCTGCCCGTGTCGGTGCAGCAGGACCTCGACTGGATCCAGCCGCGCTAGCGCAACCGCTCGGCGAGCCGATCGGCGATGACCTGGGCGCTGTCGACCGAGACGTCGACGACCTCGTCGGCCACCTCGGCGTAGAGCTCCGCCCGCTCCGACACCAGCCGCTCGAGCGTCGCCAGCGGGTCGTCACCCAGCCAGGGCCGGTGGTCACCGGAGCCGACCCGCTCGGCGAGGACCTCGGCCGGCGCGGCCAGCCAGACGACGACGGCACCGCTGTCCCGCACCCGCTCGCGGTCGGCGGCGTCGAGCACCGCCCCACCGGCGAGGCCCGCCACCCAGGGCGCCGGCGTCGCGAGGACCTCCGCCAGCACGTCTGACTCGGCGTCGCGCAGCGCTGGCTCACCGTCTGCGGCGGCCAGCGCCCGGGCGGTGCGGCCGGTCGCGGCCAGCAGCAGGTCGTCGTTGTCGAGGTAGCGGCAGCCGAGCCGGTCGGCCAGCGCCCGCCCCACGGTGCTCTTGCCCGTCGCCATCGCGCCGACGAGCAGGACCCGCGTCACCGCACGTGCGACGGGACGAAGGGCGGCTTGACCACCCGTGCCCGCGACTCGCGCCCCCGCACGTCGACCACGACCTCGTCGCCCTCGGCGACGTCACTGGCCAGCAGCGCCAGCCCGATCCCGACCTTGCGGGTCGGCGAGAAGGTCCCGCTGGTCACCTCGCCGACAGGCGCGCCGTCGCGCAGCACGGGCATGTGCGCGCGCGGGATGCCGCGGTCGAGCGACTCCAGGCCCCACAGCAGGCGGTGCGGGCCGGCGGCCTTCTCCTTGAGCAGCGCGTCGCGACCCCAGTAGGCGTCCTTGTTCCAGCCGACGGCCCAGCCCGCGCGGGCCTGCACGGGGGTGATCTCGAGCGAGAGGTCCTGGCCGTGCAGCGGGTAGCCCATCTCGGTGCGCAGGGTGTCGCGCGCCCCGAGCCCTGCCGGCTTCGCGCCGGCGGCGACCACGGCGTCCCACAGGTCACCCGCGTCGTCCCACGCCGGCAGCAGCTCGAAGCCGAGCTCGCCGGTGTAGCCGGTGCGGCACACCACGACCGGCCGGCCCTGCCAGGTGGCCGCGGTGAAGCCCATGTAGTCGCTGGACGTCGGCAGCCCGAGCGACTCGACGACCTCCTTGGACCGCGGGCCCTGCACCGCCAGCACCGCGAGGGTGGTGTGCAGGTCCTCGACCTCGATGCCCGCGGGCGCGTCCGCCGCGAGCCGCCCCACGACCTGCGAGCTGTTGGCGGCGTTGGGGATGAGGAAGACCTCGTCGTCGCCGCGGACGTACTGGATGAGGTCGTCCACCACGCCGCCGCTGCCCTCGTCGCAGCACAGCGTGTACTGCGCCTGCCCAGGCCCGATCTTGCGCAGGTCGTTGGTCAGCCGGTCGTTGACGAAGTCGACCGCGCCCGCGCCGCGCACGACGCCCTTGCCGAGGTGGCTCACGTCGAAGACGCCGACGTCCTCGCGCACCGCGGTGTGCTCCTCGAGCACCCCGCCGTACTGGATCGGCATGTCCCACCCGCCGAAGTCCGACATCTTCGCGCCGAGAGCGACGTGGCGGTCGTGCAGCGGGCTCTGCTGGAGGGTCACGACCGGAGAGACTAGGACGCGGAGGACTCGCTCGCCGAGGAGGAGGTACGCCGGGACGGCGGGCCACCCGACGAGCTCGTGCCTCCCCCGGGGAGCGCACCGACGAGTGCGTCGGCCACCTCGTCGACGTCGTCCTCACTCACCCAGGCCGCGGTGGAGACCCGCAGCGCCGGTCCGGCGAGGTCGGCCGAGCGGTGGGCGGGCACCGCCGTCGTGAGCGTGCCGCGCGCGAGCAGGTCGGCCCGCACGGCGACGACGTCGACGCCCTCGGGCGCGGTGAGGGTCGTGATGCCAGTGGGCTCCTCGACCGGCTCACGGACCTCCCACGCGGTGTCGTCGAGCGCGGCTCGCAGCCGGGCCGAGCGGGCCCGCACCACGGGCAGCAGCTCGGGCCTCCACTCCTGCGCGGCCACGCCCAGGCCGAGCCGGCCGGCGACGTGGGCCTCCATGGTCTCGATCCGGCGGACGCCCGAGTGCAGGTAGCGCGCTCCCGTCGGAGGCGTGCCGAGCCGGAGCTCCCAGGACGGGTCGACCACGAGGAAGCCGACCCCGCGCGGCCCGCACAGCCACGTGCGCGAGGTCCCGACATACGCCGCGGCACCTGCCGGCACCTCGGTCTGCCCGAGCGACTGCGCGACGTCGAGGACCACCGGCACTCCGCTGCGCAGCACCTCCTCGACGGGCTGGGCGATGCCGCGCTGCGACGCGACCTGCGGCAGCGTCACGAGGTCGAGGTCCTGCGGCACCCCGAGGACCCGCCCGCGTCGGTCCACGGGCAGCGGGACGAGGGTCCAGCCGCGCTCGCCGGCCAGGGCGCGCAGGACGAGGGCATTGGGGCCGTACTCGCTCGTCACCATGCCGATGCGCGAGCCTGGCGGCAGCGGCCAGACGGCGAGCAGCGCCCAGAACGCCTCGTGCGCGGACTCCAGGTGAGCGACGTCGGTGGCCGCCAGACCGACCATCGAGGCGAGGGCCTCGCGACCCTTGGCGAGCTCCGGCTCCGCGGCCTCGTGCGCGACGTAGCCGCCGTCGGCCTCCGCGCGCAGGTGCGCCACCTGCGCCTCGAGGACCCCGGTCGAGACGCGACCGCAGGCCGCGACGTCGAGGTGCCGGACCTGGGTCGGGAGCCGCTCCTCCACCCACCGCTGTGCGCTCATCCCCGCAGTCTGCACCGGACCCGTTGCCCCTACTAGGCTCGACAGCCGTGACCACCCTTGCGCTGACCACGACCCCTGCCGCCTCCCTCAAGACCGACGCTCTCGTCATCGGTGTCGCCAAGGGACCGAAGGGACTCGTCCTCGCGCCCGGCGCAGAAGGCCTGCTCGGCAAGGTGCTGCTGCCGGCTCTCGTCGGCCTCGGCGCGACCGGCAAGGCCGAGGAGGTCACCCGCCTCGCGACCCTCGGTGGCGCGCCCGCCGCGGTGATCGTCGCGGTCGGCCTCGGTGACGCTGCTCCGTCGTACGACGCCGAGGTCCTGCGCCGCGCCGCCGGTGTGGCGAGCCGTGCGCTCGCCGGCACGGCGAAGGTCGCGACGACGCTCGCGCTCGTCAACGGCACGCCCGGCGCCGGTGCGGTCCACGAGGTCTCGGCCGTCGGTGAGGGCGCGCTGCTCGGTGCCTACTCGTTCACGGCCTTCCGCGCTGTCTCGGCTGAGGGCGTCAAGGCGCCCGTCGTCTCGGTCACCGTGGTCGTGCCCGACGCCAAGGACAAGCCGACCAAGGCCGCGCTCAAGCGCGCCGAGGTCGTCGGCCGCGCCGTCTCGCTGGTCCGCGACCTCGTCAACACCCCGCCGTCGCACCTGCACCCGGTGGAGCTCGCCGCGGTCGCGACCGAAGAGGCCAAGCGCACCGGCCTCGACGTCGAGGTGCTCGAGGGCAAGGCGCTGGTCAAGGGCGGCTACGGCGGCCTCGTCGGCGTCGGCCAGGGCTCGGTCAACGGCCCGCGCCTGGTGCACCTGTCCTACAAGGGCAAGGGTGCCAAGGCCGGCTCCCTGAAGAAGGTCGCGCTGATCGGCAAGGGCATCACGTTCGACTCCGGCGGCCTGTCGCTCAAGCCCGCGGCCGCGATGGAGGAGATGAAGATGGACATGGGCGGCGCGGCCGCCGTCATCGCCACCATGGCTGCCGTCGCCGAGCTGGGTCTCGCCGTCGACGTCGAGGCCTGGATCCCGATGGCGGAGAACATGCCGTCGGGCACCGCGATCCGCCCCTCGGACATCCTCACCATGCACAACGGCCTGCGCGTCGAGGTCAACAACACCGACGCCGAGGGCCGGCTGATCCTCGCCGACGCGATCTCGCGCGCGTCGCAGGACTCCCCCGACCTCATGCTCGACGTCGCCACCCTCACCGGCGCGGCTCTCGTCGCGCTGGGCTCGCGCACGACCGGGGTCATGAGCAACGACGACGACTTCCGGGCCGCCATCGTCGACGCGGCGACCCGCGCAGGCGAGCACTCCTGGGGCATGCCGCTGCCGCCCGAGCTCCGCAAGGGCCTCGACTCCGAGATCGCCGACCTCGTCAACACCGGGCCGCGCGAGGGCGGGATGCTCACCGCCGGGTTGTTCCTCAAGGAGTTCGTCGGCGAGGGCATCCGGTGGGCCCACCTCGACATCGCCGGGCCGGCCTACAACTCGGCCACGCCCTACGGCTACACCGGCCACGGCGGCACCGGTGCCGCGGTCCGCACCTTCGTCCAGCTCCTCGAGGACGTCGCCGCCGGTCGGGTCTGACCCACCCGCGCGCCCCGGCCTGACCCGCCCCGCGCAGCCCCGCCCGCCCCCGCCCCGACGGCCCCCTCCCCGACCCCCCTCCCCGACCCCCTCCCCGACCCCTCCCCGACCCCCTCCCCCGGATTGGGTGGCTACTCTCGGCGTGTCGTGCCGTGACACGCCGAGAAGATCCCCCCAATCGTCGAGGTAGCCAGCGGGACGCCCGGCCGCGCGGCCCTAGGCGCTGCCTGACCGTGCGACCCGCCCGTGCCCGCCTTCCGACGAGGTCCCGCCCACGTGATCATCGCGCGGAAGCGCTCGCTACCAGCGGCAGGTAGCGAGCCGTTCCGCGCGGTGATCATCGCGCGGCAGGGAGAGGTGCAGGGAGGGTCACGGGGTGTTGCGCGGGACGCCGGTCTCGCCGGCGGCCTTGCGGCGGGCGGTCCACTCGCGCATGCGGGCCGGGTAGCCGACGGCGGCCACGTCGTACACCGGGATCCCGAGCTTCTGACCAAGCTGGAAGGCGGCCTTCGGCGAGTCGACGCGGCGGCGGGTCCACTCGCCGTCGCCGGCGACGAGGACCAGCGTGGTCGCGGTGGTGGGGGTCTCGGGCTCGACGAAGCCCTCCACGCCGCGGCGGCTCTCCGCGAACGCCGCCAGGTGGTCGGCGTCGCCGGACGCGGCGGTGCGCACCGTCCCGGGCTTGCCCTTGCGGTTGAACAGCCCCACCACGCACCCCGTTCGACGACCGTCCACCGGTGGCCGGAATGCCCGGACCCCCTGACGCACTGCACTACGTAGGTGGAAGGATGCCTGATGGAGCCCGCTCGGCGCGGGACCACGTCTGCAAGGGAGCAGCTGCAGTGACCGAGCCCCAGACCGGGACCGTCGACCTCGTGGTGCTCGGAGGTGGGAGCGGGGGCTACGCCGCCGCCCTGCGCGCCGCCGAGCTCGGCATGACGGTGGTCATGGTCGAGAAGGACAAGGTCGGCGGCACGTGCCTGCACCGCGGCTGCATCCCGACCAAGGCGCTGCTGCACTCCGCCGAGACCGTCGAGGTCATCAAGGAGGCGGCGCAGTTCGGCATCAACGGCACCTTCGAGTCCGTCGACATGTCGGCCGTCAACGCCTACAAGAACAAGGTGGTCGAGGGCCTCTTCAAGGGCCTCACCGGTCTGGTGAAGAGCCGCAACATCGAGGCCGTCCAGGGCAGCGGCCGCCTCGTCTCCCCCACCGCCGTCGAGGTCGACGGCCGCCGCATCGAGGCGCGCCACGTCCTGCTCGCGACCGGGTCGGTCCCGCGCTCGCTGCCGGGCCTCGAGATCGACGGCACGAAGGTCATCACCTCCGACGAGGCGCTCGGCCTCGACCGCGTCCCGGCCAGCGCGGTCGTGCTGGGTGCGGGCGCGATCGGCTGCGAGTTCGCGAGCGTCTGGAACGCCTTCGGCGCCGAGGTCACCATCGTCGAGGCACTCCCCCACCTCGTCCCGCTCGAGGAGGAGTCGTCCTCCAAGCTGCTCGAGCGCGCCTTCCGCAAGAAGGGCATCAAGCAGGAGCTCGGCGCTCGCTTCTCCTCCGTCGAGCACACCGCCACCGGCGTCAAGGTCAACCTCGAAGGCGGCAAGTCCATCGAGGCCGAGCTGCTGCTCGTCGCGATCGGCCGCGGCCCGGTGTCGGCCGACCTCGGCTACGAGCAGGTCGGCGTCGAGGTCGACCGCGGCTTCGTCAAGGTCGACGGCTACTGCCAGACCTCCGTCCCCACGATCAGCGCGGTCGGCGACCTCATCCCTACGCTGCAGCTCGCCCACGTCGGCTTCGCCGAGGGCATCCTCGTCGCGGAGCGCCTGGCCGGCCTGCCCGTGACCCCCGTCGACTACGACGGCGTCCCGCGCGTCACCTACAGCCACCCCGAGGTCGCCTCGGTCGGCATCACGTCGAAGCAGGCCCAGGAGCGCGGGTACGACGTGATCGAGGCCGTCTACGACTTGGCCGGCAACGGCAAGGCCCGCATCCTCGGCACCGCAGGTGCCGTGAAGGTCATCGCCCAGAAGGACGGCCCCGTCCTGGGCGTCCACATGGTGGGCGAGCGCGTCGGCGAGCTCATCGCCGAGGCGCAGCTCATCACCAACTGGGAGGCGCTGCCCAGCGAGGTCGCGCAGCTCATCCACCCGCACCCCACGATGTCCGAGGCTGTCGGCGAGGCCCACCTGGCTCTCGCGGGCAAGCCCCTCCACAGCCACTCCTGACCGCACCGTCCGACTTCTCGAGGAGCTCTCGCACCCCATGGCCGTCTCCGTCACCATGCCCCGCCTCGGCGAGAGCGTCACCGAGGGCACCGTCACCCGCTGGCTGAAGAAGGAGGGCGAGACGGTCGCGGTCGACGAGCCGCTGCTCGAGGTCTCCACCGACAAGGTCGACACCGAGATCCCGTCGCCCGCCGCCGGTGTCCTCACCTCCATCAAGGTGCAGGAGGACGAGACCGTCGAGGTCGGCGTCGAGCTGGCCGTGATCAGCGACGGCGCCGAGGCCCCCGCCGCCGCTCCTGCTGCTGAGGCCCCTGCTGCCGAGGCCCCTGCTGCCGAGGCCGCCCCGGCCCCTGCCCCGGAGCCCGAGCCCACCCCCGAGCCCACCCCTGAGCCGGTCGCGGCCGCCCCCGCGCCCGACCCCGCCCCGGTCGCCGCTCCCCCGGCCCC